>JBGTRP010000148.1:0-11519 GCA_041940685.1 Acanthopleuribacteraceae bacterium | reverse complement strand
GGCTTCCAGGGGGTCAATGAATTGTACGTGCCGGAAAGGGTTTCGCCCGGCTCGCGGATAGCGCCTCCCGGCGAGCGATTTTACGGGTCGTACCAGACCTTTGGACAAGCGGGTTACGGCATGGGTTTACAAAAGATCGCTTTTGCGATTTTTTTTTGCCCTTGTTCTACTACAATAGCGGGAGTCTTGAAGGAGGAGCGGATGCGTCTGTTGCTTTTGTGGGTTTGGGCGGTGAGCCTGACGGCAGGGGAAAAGGTGAGCGGTTATTTGGAAAACGGCACCACGGGCGATGCCGGTAGCGCGGACCGCGTACAGTTGGTGCGGCTAGGGCGTGGAATGGAAATTGTTCAGACCCTGGAAAAGGTGAGGGGCGCATTTGAGTTGGAATTGCCTACTTCCTCCGCCCAGGACAGTTATCTGGTTCAAGCGGTTACGGGTGCGGCTATTTATTCCGAGCGCGTGGCTCCCGGCCAAACCTCTGTCAACCTCACCATCTACGATGTTGTCGATTCCCTGGAAATTCGGGCGGTCATCGGCAGCCTGGCTCTCTACGCCTACGAGGAGAGCGTGGACTTCGGGGCCTTCTACAATTTGGACAACCAGTCAGAACCGCCTAGAACGCTGGTCAACCCGGCGGGCACATTTTCCTTCCCCTTGATCGAGGGTTATCGGGAATTGGAGGCAAGCACTCGGCGCGGCGAGATGCCCTTGCGCCAGACCTTGGAAATCGGCAATGGCCAGGCCCGCATCAATTACCCCTTAAAACCGGACCGAACCCAACTCATGGTGCGCAGCATTCACGATTACGATCCGGAAGGCGTCAATCGATTCACCCTGCCGCTCCTTGCAAGCCAGGATTTCATGCATGTCCTGGTACTGCCCTCACGGCTGGAGGTGGAAGGAGAGGGGCTGGAGTTTGTGAGCAAGGATGAGCAGGAGGACGTGGCCCTATTTCAGTGGCGTCGGCAGCCGGGCCAATCAGAACTGACCATCCAAATGCGGGGCAAGCCGGCGCCCAAGCGTGGTCAGGTGGCGGAGTCATCGGGAGGAAGTTCCTCCGCGGGCGCCAATATGAAGGTGGAGTCCCGTCCGAACCCATTGGACTCCTACCGATGGTATATCGTCGGTGGCGTGTTGCTGGCGTTTTCCCTGTTCGGCTGGCTGGGCCTGCGCAAGGGCTGAGTCCCGACTCTGGCCGCGCGTAGGGTAACCAAAATCAGGAAGGATCGCGGTCGGAGAATTCAGACGCCATCGCGGCCGCCCTGACCGGGCGTTCCCTGTCCCTGTCCTCGACGGGAGGCGTCGGGATTCGTTGCCGGGCCCTGCCGTACTTGCGCGCATCCACCGGAAACGTAAGCACAAAGGTAGCGCCCTTCGTCGGACCATCGCTGAAAGCCCGAATGCTGCCGCTCATTTCGCGCATGGCGTTGGCGCTGTAATGCAGACCGAAGCTGCTGTTTTTCTTTTTGGTGGTGAAACCCTGATTGAAAATGCGGTCCAATTGTTCGGCGGCAATTCCCCGGCCATTGTCGACCACCTCGAAACGGACCATGTCCTGGTCCAAAAGCGAAGCCCTCAGAATTAATTTTCGCCGGGATTTGCGGTCGGCCATGGCCTCCACGGCGTTCTCAATCAGGTTGACGAGCACCCGGATAAACTTGGAGCGTTGCACCATGACCTCGGGCAACTCCTGAAACTCCTTGACCACCGCCACTTTCCTGGACTCCAGCAACTGCCTTTCAATGTTGAGCGCCTCCTCCACGCAGGCCAAAATATCTTCCACCTGAGACCAGCCGTCGCTTTGGACGAATTCCTGTTGGGCGTTGACCACTTGGCGCAGGTAGTCCACGTGGTTTAAAAGCAATAACGCCTCGTCTTTCAGCTCTTCATGGACATTGGAAAGGCTCTTGGATATTTCGATGACGGCCTCGGGTATTTTTTTGGCTCTCTTGTCCGTGGCCAGGAACGAGTCAATGTGGGCGAGGTTTACTTGAAACAGTTTCGCCACCTTCTCCAAAAGCGCAACCGCGGGCGTGTTGCCCAACTCGAAAATGAGATCGGAACAGGTGTTGATGCTGTTGAGAGTGTTGCCCACATTGTGGAGCACGTTGGTGGCGATTTCGGCCATGCCCGAATGATGGGCGGCATCCATGAGAAGCTGTTGGGTTTGTTCCAGATGGGCCGCGGTGTCGGAAAGATCCTTGACAAGCCGGGCCTTGGCAACGGCGGAAATGGCGTGGTCCCGGAATCGTTTCAACTTGGTGACGTCCGTGTCTTTGAACGACTCCACGCCGCCAAGGTTCTCCATCACCAGAAAACCCTCAATCACTCCGTCCAGCGTGACGGTCATGGCCAACATATCCTTGGGTACGGGCAGGTGCTTCAATTCCGGTTTCTTCGGCAGGGCGTGGATGTCCTTGATCAAATACACGCCCTCTTCCAACTCTCTTTTTCCATGCGTGTAACGTTGGAGCGCCTCCTCGCGGGTAAAGCGAACCTCCTTGAGGGTTTCGAGATCCACGCCCATAACCGCTGAAAACTTGAAACACTCATCCTGGTGGTCGTAGATTAGGAATCCCGCGATTTCCGCGTTGGGAAGCAACTTCAATCCCTGTTCCAGCAACACCCTCAACAAATTTGAGAGCTCGACCTCGCGGTTGAGCGCTCTCACGATTTCATCCAAGGTCAGCATCTCGTGATTCTTTTCGCCGAGGAGTTGGTTCTTGGCCTCCAACTCGCCGGTCCTTTCCGAAACCAGGCGCGCCAACACTTCCTCGCGTTTTTTTAGATTGCGGATGCGGATGAGAGGCAGGCCGAAAACCGCGCACAGCAACACCAGCCCATAAACCGAATAGGCCCACCATGTGCGCCAAAATGGCGGAACAATGGTAATTTTCAGCTCTCGTCCCTCATAGTTCCAGATGCCGTCGTTGTTCGTGCCTTGAACCTTGAAGATGTATTCGCCCGGATCCAGGTTGGTGTAGGTGACCTGGTTCTTCGTGCCCGAATCGATCCAATCCTTGCGGAAATTTTCCAGCTTATAGCGGTAACGGTTTTTTCCTGGAAGGGTAAAGTCGAGCGCGGCGAATTCCAGCGAGAACACATTCTCGGAATGCGCCAGCACAATGCCCTTCGTGGCGTAGATCGGGTCCTCAAGGGGTACGTCTTGATTCAGGATTTTAAAGCTGGTCAACAGAATGGGCGGCTTCATGAGGTTGTCGCGCACATGTTCGGGAAAGAAACTATTCAGGCCGTTCGGTCCGCCGAAGAACAACTCGCCCTTCGCGGATTTGAACGAGGCCCCCATGTTGAAGCTATTGTCCTGTAACCCGTCATAGATGTCGTAATTGCGAAAGGAAAACGTTTCGGGGGAGAACTTACACAACCCGTTCTGGGTGCTGATCCACAAATAGCGAGCCTCATCCTCGAGAATGCTGATGATGACGTTGCTCGGCAACCCGTCCTCGACGAAGTATTTTTCGAAACTGTCCCGTCCGGGAATATAGAGGTTCAAGCCGGCCTGAGTGCCTACCCAAAGGCGATTTCGATAGTCTTCGACCAGGCAGTTGACCCTGTCCGTGGTCAGACTACCGGGGGCATCCTGGCGGTGACGGAAGTGGAGGGATTGGGTTTTTGCCGCGTCAAATCGGATCAACCCGGCCTCGGTGCCAAGCCAATACCAGTCATCACGGGTTCGTGTGATGGCGTGTACCCTGTTTTCAAGCAGGTGCTCGCGGAAAAACGCATCGTTGTTGGCATTGCGGAAAGCCCTCGTTTCGGGATTGTAGAGATTGGGCCCCTTGTCGGTGCCTACCCAAAGCATGCCGTCGGGGTCTTCGAAAAGAACGCGGATACGGTTGTCCCCGAGTGAGTCGGGGTTATCCGGGTCATAGCGGAAGCTGGTAAAGGCTTTTTTCTCCGGGTTAAATCGATGCAGGGCGTCATTGTTTCCCAGCCACAGATGGCCCGCGCGATCCCGGAGAATGGCCCGGACCACATTGCTCTCGGTGCCGTTTTCATTGAGGGGCGCAAAGGCGTCATAAGTCTGCCGGTCGCGATCCACCCGATTCAGGCCGCCGCCGAAGGTGCCTACCCACAAAATGCCTTCCTCGTCCAAATAGATCGAGGAGACGTTGTCGTTGCTCAGGGAACGCTCCATGTCGGGAATATGGAAGTAATGTTCGAACTTTTTGGGCTTGAGGTCGGTTTTGTAAATCCCTCCGAAGGTTCCCAGCCAAAGCACATGGGAACGGTCCTCATAGATGGTTTTTACATTTTTCAGGCTAATGTTTTCGGGAATTCGGTAAATGGAGCTGAAGGAAGTTTTGCTCTGGGTCTTGGGGTCGAAACGGGTGATGCCGCCGTCCCTGGTGCCGATCCAGAGCATGCCTCCGCTGTCCTCGAAAATCGTCCGAACCTCGTTCCCGCCTAGCTGGGGATAGGCTTTTTCATCGAAGCGCCGGATCTGTCCGCCGTTGGAATCCATGACATTCAGGCCCAGGGCCGTGCCAATCCACAGCTCGCCGGAACGCGCCCTGAGAATGGTTTTGATCCGGTTACTGCTAAGACTGTTGGGGTCATTGGGATTGTGAACGAGGTGGGTGAACTCTTCCGATTGCGTGTGAAAAAAGCTCATACCCTCATCGGTGCCCAGGCAAAGGGTGCCCGGTTCGGTCTCCACGATGGACCAAATGCGGTTATTGGGCGGTGAGTTGGGATTGTCCGGGTCGTGTGAGTAGCGCTTGAAGTTGTCGCTTTCCGGCCGGAACACGTGAATTCCGCCTTCGGCCGTGCCCACCCAAAGGCTGCCCGCCCGATCGATCATCAGGGATTGAATCCGGTTATCGGCGAGGCTGGTTTCATCCCCGGGAATATTTACATAGGAGCGAAAGCTCTGCTTGAAAGGATCGAAGCGGTTGAGCCCGCCTCCCCATGTTCCGATCCACAAATACCCTTTGGCGTCCTCCATGATCAGGCTGGTGTTATTGCTGGAAACCGAGTGCGGGTTTAGGGGGTCATGCTGAAAAATAGTAAACCCATGGCCGTCGTAGCGGTTCACCCCGCCATCCGTGCTGATCCACAGAAATCCGCGCTGGTCCTGGAAGATTCCGTGAATAATGTTGTGGGAAAGGCCTTCTGTAACGCTAATTCGGCGAAATTCGAACTCGTCTTTTAGGGCGAAGGAATGCCCGCCACCGTTAAAGCAAACGCCGGTAACCAGAAGCAAGAGTAACGTTGGGCGTGGTTTTAGAAACATCCTGTCCCATTTTTTTTTAAAATTGCCAGTTTATATTGTAATCCATTATAGAGGGAAATGTAAGATTTGACTTACGGCCCTTTGAGTAAAATGGGAATTTTTATGAGCAAGGTTTCTCGTTTTTTCATCCTTTTGAATTATTTTGTCGGCAGTAGATCCTATTCGGGATCGGAGGATGCCTCCAGGGGGATCCCGGAGTGGTTTATAATGATACCCGAAATTGGGTTCCGAATCGGCAAGCCGAGCCAATTTACGGCGAAAAGGAATATTCGTGAATAATAATAGTGAGGATCGGCCTCGGCAGCCGGAAAGGGAAAACAGTCGGCCGGATTCGGCGCGCGGCGTTTATGATCGCGTGAGCGTCCTTGGTCGGGGCGGCATGGGGACCGTGTACCTTGCAGAGCAGACGGAACCCGTCCACCGCCGGGTAGCGTTAAAAGTCATGAACCCTGTCGGCTCGCAAAAGGAGCGGATTTTTGCCCGTTTTCGCGCAGAACGCCAGGCGCTTGCACTGATGAACCATCCTCATATCGCCACGGTTTACGATGCCGGCGTGACCGATGACGGCTGGCCCTACCTGGCCATGGAGCTCGTCGATGGCGAACCAATCAGCCGCTATTGCGATCGCAGGAACCTTGGCATTCGAGAAAGGTTGGGGCTCTTCCTTCAAATTTGCGCCGCCATCGAGCACGCGCATCAAAAAATGGTCATTCACCGCGATTTGAAGCCAAGCAATATTCTCGTCGCCGAACAAGAGGGTCACGCCATTGCCAAGGTGATCGATTTCGGTATCGCCAAGGGAACCGAAAGGGATTTGACCGGTCATGAAGGGCTCACCCAGGCCGGCTTGCCCGTGGGGACGCCCATGTTCATGAGTCCGGAGCAGATTGATGGCAGGGGGCAGGATATCGACGCCCGCGCCGATATTTATGCGCTCGGCGTGATTCTCTACGTGCTGTTGTCGGGTGGACAGCCTTTTGACACCGGCGATGGCGAGGTGTTCAGACTGATGACGCGCGTAATCGAGGAGGAACCTCCCTTGCCGAGCGCCCGGTTCGAGGCCATGGGAGAAAAGCGGGAAGCCATTGCTCTGCAGAGAGGAACGGATATCTCCTCCCTGAAAAGGCAGCTCAGGGGAGACCTGAACGGAATTGTCATGAAAGCCATGGCAAAAAACCGGGAACAGCGCTATGGCTCCGTTGCGGATTTGCGGGCCGATATTCATCGTTACCTGGAGAGCCGGCCGGTTTCGGCCCGTTCCACCAACTGGTTCTATCAATCGCAAAAATTCTTCAGGCGTCATGTCTTCGGCATGGTGGTGGGGCTGTTGATTTTTCTGGGGCTTGTGGTAGGCATCGCCATGACCTCGATTGCCATGATGCGCGAAAAGCGAGCCAAGCTGGCGGCGAAAGAATCGGAAACAACCACGCGTTCCACCCTGACCTACCTGCGAAAAATTTTGGCTACCGTGGACCCCAATGCTCCGGACCGCAATCTAACGGTGATCGATCTCCTGGGTCAGGCATCGGAGATGATTTCTAAAGACCTTGCCGGTCAACCGGAGGTTGAGGGGGCCATTCGGCAGACCATTGGCTGGACCTTCCTCGAGTTGGGCTTGTACGAGGAAGCCGAGGCGGAGTTGGAACGGGCCGTCGATGTTCAGGGTCGGGTGTTGGGGAAAAACCATCCCGATACCCTGGAGGCCGTCAATGCCATGGGCCGACTCTGGTACAAAAAAGGACGTTACGAGGAGGCGGAGGCAGTTCACCGCGAGGTATTGGCATTGCAGGAGGCGAGCCTGGGGGAGGAGGATCCCGTCACGCTATGGACCACCTACAACCTGGCCAAGGCGCTGGACAGGCAGGGGAAATGGAATGAGGCGGAAAGGCTCTACCGCCGCGTCCTCTCCACGCGGACCAGATTGCTCGGCGCGGAACATCCCCATACGCTGGTTTCCGTGAACAGTCTTTGCCTTCTTCTTAGCCATGTGGGAAAGCTGGCGGAGGCCGAGCGGCTCCAACGCGCCAATATGAACAAGTTGAGGCGTATTTTAGGCCCGGAAAACCCCAACACCCTGAACTCCATGGCCAATTTGGTGGAAGTTCTTAATATGGCGGGAAAATATGGCAGGGCCAAGAGTTTGGGAGAAAAGGCCCTGGAAGGCGAGAAAAAAGTTTTGGGGCCCGGTCACCCGGAAACCTTGGCGACCATGACCCAACTATGCCATGCCTACACGCGGACCGGAGAGCTCGACCGAGCCGAGGCGATGCTGCCCTGGGTTTTGGAAAGGCAACTCGAAATTTTGGGAGAGCGGCATCCGCAAACCATCGAGAGTATGGTGGCCATGGCCAATTTGCATGTATCTCGGGAGCGTTACCAGGAGGCCTTGCCCATGTTGAGCCGGGGATTTGAGCTGGCCAACAGGGAGCTTCCCCGAAACAATTGGAAAACCAAGGTTGAAATTGGGGGAGCTTGCGGCCGCGGAAGCCATGCTGGTTGAGAGCTATGAAGGCCTGGAAACTTTTCGGCGCCTTGAGAAGCGCGCGGTTTTGGAGAGTTTGGTAGAGCTGTATGAGTTATTGGGAGAGCCGGATAAGGCGCGGGGATATCGCCTTCAATTCGAGTATTGAAGGGGCGCGACCAACTCGGAAAGGCGCGCCTTCGTGCGCTCGGGGCTTCCTCATGGAAATTGGGGCAACCCGGGTATCCTCACGCTTACAGGTAGGGTAGGGAAGAGAATGAAACAGGGCATGATCGCCGCCGGAGACCCATGCACCGCGCGGGCGGGCGCGGAGGTGTTTGAGAAAGGTGGTAACGCGGCCGATGCTGCGGTTGCCGCGGGTTTTGCGGCCATCGTGGCGGAAACCTGTGTCGTCAATATCGGTGGGGGCGGATTTGCGCTTTGCGTAGAGCCGGGTCCAACTAGCGGAACGGGAGACCGGATCGCAACCAGCTATGACTTTTTCGTCGAGGTTCCCTCCATTCGCAAGACGGATGCTCATGATTTCCGCCAAATCTTTGTGGACTTCGGGGCCGATCGCCAGCCTTTTTTTATCGGGCGGGCGAGTAGCGCGGTGCCCGGCCTGGTCGCCGGGCTTTGTCGCTTGGCTCAGGAGCGCGGCCGACTCCCCTTGGCGACGCTTTTGCGGCCCGCCATAGAGCTGGCGCGCCAAGGGTTCGAGCTCACGCCCGCGATGGCCGAGGTCCTGCAATTGCTCAGACCTATTTTTAGCGATACGCCGAGGCTGGCGGATATCTTTGTTCCCAATGGGCGGCCGTTGGCCGCGGGCCGGCGCATCCTATTGTCGGATCTTGCAAGATCGCTGGAAGGCTTGTCCGAAGAAGGACCCGACTATTTTTACCGCGGCGCCCTCGCGCATGCAATAGTCGAGGACCATCGCCGTGAGGGCGGGTTGATCCATCTGGATGATCTGGATGGCTACAAGGCTCTGGAGCGGCCGCCTATTTCCATTTCATACAGGGGGCAGGAGGCACTGTTCCCAGGGCCGCCTTCTCATGGCGGGGCCCTGATCGCCTTTTCACTGAAACTTCTGGAATCGGTTTCCCTCAAGGGCATGCGGCCGGGCGGTTTCGAATACCTTCACGCCCTCGCATCGGTGATGCTGCTGACTTCCAAGGCGCGGCGCGTCTGGGACGTTCTCTCGAAGGAAGACGCGAATACGGCCGTGGATCGCTTCTTAGCCAAGGAACGACGCGCGCCCTATCTTGAAGCGCTTCATGAAATGCTCGCGGGAGCGCGGCCGGAAATCGCGGATGAATCCTCTACCGGTCCCGGCCATACCACGCATATCAGCGCCATGGACCGCAATGGGATGGCCGTCAGCATGACGCTCACGGCCGGGGAATCCGCCGGGTATTTGGTCGGTGAAAGCGGCGTGTGCTTGAACAACATGCTGGGAGAGCATGACCTAAACCCGCATGGATTTCATGTGGATCCGCCGGGGGTGAGACTGCGATCCATGGTCAGTCCCTGCGTGGTCATCAAGGATGGGACCCCCCTGTTGGTCGTGGGCAGCGCGGGAAGCAATCGCCTCAGATCGGCAATCCTCCAGACCATGTGTCTCGTTTTGGACTTTGGGCTTGATCCGGACCATGCGGTCAATTTCCCCCGAATTCACTTCGAGGCAGGACGGTTGCAGGTGGAGGCCGGCTTCGAGAACGGAATGGCCGGGCGATTGGCGGCAGTGGGTTTCGACGTGAATTCCTGGCGGGAGCGAAGTATTTATTTCGGCGGCGCGCAGGCCGTGTCCTTTTCCGGTGGGCAACCGCGAGGAGGCGCGGATCAAAGACGCGGGGGCGCCGTCCGCCGCGGTTAGCTCGATTCGCACGCCCCTCCCAAGGGTGTAATCGCGACCCGGGTTTCCCTAGCTTGAAATTTCGGGCCCGACTGGAACGGTCCGCAGCCTTGCCGGAAACCCAGGTCTCGGAATCAATTGGTCGCCGCAGCCTCTGGCAACAGGACGCCGAATAGGTAATTTTCCTTATTCAGGTACTTTTGGGCCGCCTCGCGGATGGTTTCGCTGGACAGTCCCTCGATTCGTTGGGGATATTTCAGAATGTTGGCCGGATCCAGCCCATAGCCATAGCAGAAATCAAGGTTGCTCAACCAAAAGGAATTCCGTTTGGAGTTGACCTCATATTGGCGCGACTGGGTTTCTCTGACCTTTGCCAGGTAGGACTCATCGACGCCATTTTCAGCCAAGGCTTGGGCTTCCTTGAAAATGGCCTCGACCAGGTTGTCTACATTCTCTGGATCGCAGGTGAAACGAATGGTGGTGCGAAAGCGCTCCTCCGGCCGCTTCTGAATGCCTCCGGAAACCGAAACCCCATAAACGCCGCCCATATCCTCCCGCAGCACCTCGCGCAGGCGAATACGCAAAACCTCGGTCATGGAGCGCATGGCATAGCGGTTCTCGGAGTTCCACTCGGCTCCCCCCGTAAAAATCATCTGCACCGTGGACTTGGGCTCCAGGCCTTTCCGCACCTCGAAGGAGACATTGCCCAACGCGTAGTCCGCGTCCACGTCTCGCCAGGTCTCTTCTCTGCCTTGGCTGGGAAGAGAGCCCAAATAGGTGGCGATAAGTGGTTTAATGGCATCGGGTTCGAAGTTGCCCACGAATACGAAGGTGAAATCGCCCAAATCGCTGAATCGGTCGCGATAGATGCGAAGCGAGGCGTCCTTATCGAACTTCTCTAGCGTTTCCAGGGAGATAGGGCTCCTGCGCAAGTGATTGCCATAAAGCCTGTTGGTGACCTCGTCACCGAATACCCGCTCCGGGCTGGCATCCCGATTTTCGATGAATGCCTTCCAGCGCACTTTCACCGAATCCACGGCCTTTTGGTCGATTTTAGGCGCATGTACATAGAGATGAAGCAGTTGGAACAGAGTTTCCAGATCCTTGGGCGAGGCGCTGCCGCTAAATCCTTCTTCCAACTCGCTGATGTAGGGCGCGATGCTGACGACCTTGCCGGCAAGCAGCTTTTCCAGTTGAACACTGTCGAAGGGGCCGAGTCCGCTTTCTTCAAGCAGCAATACCGCGGAAATTGCCGGAACGTATTGCGAATCCGATACCAGTGAGTGCCCACCAGGGCTGGAAGCGCTGAAACGGATTTCGTCATTTTTGAAATCCGTGGGTTTGAGTATGACGCGAATGCCGTTTTCGAGGCGCCATTCCCACAAATTTAAATCCTCCCGATGGTTCTCCTCGACGATTTTTCCGGGTTCAGGTTTGGCGGCAAGCAGGGGCGCGTCGCTGGCATTGTCCTCATAGGGCTTCAAGTCGAGCTCGGCCACCCGCTCCATGACCGCCAAAACCTCTTCCTCGCTTGGCAGAGCCAGGCCCTCTTTCTGGGGCGCGCTGAGCGTAACTACCCGATTATTGGGCGTGATCCAATGGTCCGCGGCCCGGTTCACCTCTTCCAGGGTGATCCCGGGCAACAGTTCCTGGTGGACCTTCAGCGTGAATTCAATTCCGGGGATGATGGTGTCTTCCAGAAAATGGCTGACATACATGCTCGCGTAGCGGGATGAGTTGGATTTGTCACGTTCATTGTAGGCCCGCTCAAGTCCGCGTAAAATGCCTTTTTTCTGGCGCTCCAGTTCCGTTTCGGTGAAACCAAAGCGTTTGGCGCGCAGGGCTTCGCTCAGGAGAGCCGTCAAACCCTCCTCAAACTGGTTTTCCTTGACCAGTGCGCCTTGGGCAAAGACGTCCTTGGCGCGAACCAGGCTGGACATGGCCGT
>JBGTRP010000147.1:0-11525 GCA_041940685.1 Acanthopleuribacteraceae bacterium | reverse complement strand
ATCGGCCTTTAACTTGGCTTCCAACCCCTTCCTCCTACCCCAGGATTGGGAAAACATCCCTCCTGGCATTGTACCAGATCCAGGAACACCCACCCCTTGGAATGGGCCGCCCGGTGGGAACCGGGGCCATTCCATTTTTCGCCAACAATTGGCGGAAACCGCAAAACAAAGAATCAACTCAAAGGTTTACGCGCCACCACCAAACATGCAAACTATTCATTTTAATCATCTTACAGGCCAAGGGACACTTGGCACAGGCATTGCTTCTATGATTGGCGAACAGGGTCAATGTTGATCAGGAGGTCGAAATCAATGGGCATTTTTTCCAGAATAACCGAAATCGTCAACTCCAACATCAATGCGATGTTGGACAAGGCGGAAGACCCAAAAAAAATGGTCAAGCTCATGATCCACGAGATGGAAGATACGCTGACCGAAGTCAAATCCGCGGCCGCTGAGGTCGTGGCCGACAAGATCCGCGTTTCCCGACTGCTGAAAGCCGAAAACGGCAAACGAGAAGATTGGGATCGGAAAGCACAATTGGCCATCGAAAAAGGCCGGGAAGACCTGGCTCGGGAAGCTGTAGAGCGCAAACTAGTATGTGAAAAAAAGGCGCAACAACTTCAGGACCGGCATGATGAAATCGAAAAGGTCGTCAAACAGTACCAGGAGGACATCGCCAGGTTGGAAGAAAAGTTGGCGAGCGCCCGTGGCCGGCAGCAGGCCTTGATCGCAAACCATCAAAGCGCCATAAATCGGAAGCGAGTTGAGGAGAAAATTTACCAACTCAACACTTCGGGCGCGTTTGCCAAATTCGAAAATTACGAAAACAAAATTGACCGCTTCAACGCGGAGGCAGAGGTCATCCACACCAGCAACACCAGCCTGGAGAAACAGTTTGAGGATCTCACCCAAAACCAGGCGGTCGAAGATGAGTTGGCGCGCATCAAATCCCGTGTAAGTGGGGAGAAACCAAAAATCTCCTCAAAGAAGGAAAGTGAAAAGCCAAACCTGGCAAAGGTGAAAGCCGTAAAATAGACCATTGGGTCCAAGAAGAGGGGGCCTACCGCGCTCCCTCCACTTTCGCCATAGTCGACCAGTCGGCCAATCTCATCATCGCGGGCGCCGTCGCGTTGATTGCAAGCATTAGTTTCGAGGGATGTCCATGCAACCACTAGAAACCATCATTGTTGTCGTGGCCATGGTTTTGGGCTACAAACTGCTCATGCATGTGCTGACGCGGCGGGATTCCCCAACGCGGAAAAGTCACAATCCGAAGATGGATTTACCAGAGAACCCGCAAAACCTTCAAACCCGAGCCGATGAATTGCTGAAAAGGCTCACCACACTGGAAGAAATCATCGCTTCCGAATCACCTTCGAAAAGGAGTTGACTTATGGCCGTTTCAAAAGTCTTCAGTTGGACCCTAACCATCCTGTTTTTTCTTTTCCTTTTCTGGTTGGCAGGGCTGATTTTCCAGATTGGCTTTGGAATTATCGGCATGACCATCGGCGTGGTGACTTCCCTTTTGGGCTTTGTCTTTTCGAAAAATTTTTTCGTTTTACTCGCACTGGGTCTGATCGTGTATATTTTGGTTAACCGGTCAAAGGAAAAAAGCAATTGCCACTACTAGAAACGAGCCTGCACCGCCAGGGCCGTATTTTTTTCCGCGAAAAAACCTTATAGTCCGTATAGAGATAGAGGAGTTTGAAGGATGCCACATACTTACCATCGCACCATGGCCCGATCCAATCGGGTGTACCGTTCGAGAAAAGACAAGGTTCTTTCCGGTGTTTGCGGCGGGTTGGCAAAACATTTTGAAATCTCCAGCGCCTGGCTCCGGGCCGGGTTTATCGTGGGCTTTCTCATTCAACCACCCATCATTCTCATTCTCTACGTGGTTGCCATCTTTATCATGCCACTGGATATGAGCGAGGATATCGGAAGCGCCACGAGTCATGCCCGAAAAAAGGCCCAAAGCAAGGCCTACTCCAAACAGTTTCGCACCCATGAAGAAGTGGCCCGCGCCTTGGATGACCAATTCGACCAGATCGAGGCCAAGATTCGCAAACTGGAGGACCATGTTACCTCCAGGGATTACGTGCTCAATCGCGAATTCGAGGAATTATAATTCCGATTCCTTTGCCCGGCCTCCCACCCTCATAGACTACCGAAAAAAGCGGACCCACTGGTCCGCTTTTCGCGTTTAGGACTCCCTTCCCGCTCCCGCCTGCTTTTGTAGGATGCGTGGGGCAAGCTCAATACGCGGCAGCAACGTAAGGAATTCCTCGATGCCCCGCGATACGGGATCGGCTTGGGGCCAGACCATTCTGTTTTTCCCATTCGCGAAGATCCGGTTGCATCCGAGGATAACGCCTCTTTTTGAGCCGAGGACAAACGATCCACGGATCGCGTCGATTCACGCGGATAAGAGCAAGCAATCTGGGAACCTAAAGGATTTCGGGCATAACATGTTGATCGATACAAACAGGCTGAACATGTGATGCGGGCCAAGGGTCCACTCACCGGAAATGAACATGATGGAAAGAGGATGGAGAAAGCCGGAAATGCCCAAGTCTATTGAGAGGCTTTCGCGTCCTTGTTTTTACAAAGCGCTTTCCCAGGCTCAAAGGACAAGAAAGGCCACTGTTTCCAGTGGCCGGCCTTCGGATTCAATTGATGATGGTTTGACCGCGAGGCGAGGGCAATTGACGAGATTGAAGTCAATCCCCGAGGTAAGTGCGCCCTGCCGGGCGCACGAATGAAAAAGCCCCTCCAAAAGGAGAGGCTTTCGTTTCGAAGTTTTTTTAAATGCCCTTTAGGCGAGGCGGTTCCTGCGGATATAGAAAACGCCGGCCGTCATTAGGAGCAGGACAAAGGCGATGAGCGCCCATTCACCCAAGGTGGGTACGGTTCGAACCTCATCGGTTGGCATGCCCGCACCGCAGTCGTCGATGGGAAGCTGACCAAGCTGGCCAACCTCAATAATCGCGTCCGCGGGAATGACGAAGGCATTATCGGTACCCGTTCCATCCATACCAATGGTGATTTGAATCAGCTGGCACATACCGGCCCAGGTGATTCGAACATCATAGGTACAACCCTCCGTTCCGGCGATCGTAATACCGGTTTGGCCAACAGGGGCAACGGAGAGAATGGTGGGATCCTCGCAGTTGATATCGATGATCCAGTCACACTGATCGGTTTCAGGGGGATTTTCCGGGTTGGAAATCAAGGCCGTAACGACCGTGTCGGAAACCGCGGTGTGTTGAGCGGTCCAGGTGATCATGTCGTCCACACCTGGGGTGCCGACAGAAGCGGTCATGGGAACGGCGTTGATACTCGCGCTTACGGCGCCCGTGGTGATCAAGGTCAGGTCGATGACCGTGCCCACGTCAACCGGCGTCACCGTGGTGTCGGGATTCTGTTGGGTATCGACACAGACGGGAGGCGCAAAATCCAGCGTACACACATCCGTGTCGCTACAGGGCGTACCCGTGGGCCCAAAACCATTGGCGGTCACGGTGACGGTCTGACCCGCCACGGTGCCGACGATCGGTGAAACCACGAAGTTGGGCGTATTGCCCGGGACGTTGGTCGTCACGCCATTGTAGGTGATGTCCCAATCGGCCACGTTAGTGCCGACCAAGGGAATCGTCAGCATGCCGCCGATGGTCACCTGAGGCAGCCCAGGACAGTCGATATCGCTGGTGGGGCACATCAGACCGAGGAATGCGCTACAGTTCGCATTGTTACCCACGCCAGGCCCAATGGCCGTCACGTCGTAACTACCCACGTCGGTGTTGTCGATGTTCATGATGGTGAACGCATCGTCAAAGGTGAGCACATTGGCGGCGACGCTGGTAGGCACTACCAGGTCAACGTCAAGCGCATTGGGACCCGTCACATTGCCGAAGCGCGTTCCATCCCAGGTGACGTTGGTCAGGGTAATGTCGCCGTTGGTGTTACCGCCGAATACCGGTTGGGTGTCGAACACGATGGTACAGGAAGCCTGGTTCCAGGTAACCGCGACGTTACAAGGCGCGCCGCCAACAAAGGTGCCGGATGCGGGTGGGAACTCAATTTCATAGGTGATCGTGTAATTGATCGTGTTCTGCCCGATCGAAGGAGAACCGTCGCCCTGCGTGTTGATGGTCAACATGGTTTGCGTGCCGGTTGCCGGAATCGTGGTGTTGAAGCCGTCGTCGCCGGTGATGGTGATCTGGTCGACATTGGCCGAGTGGGGCATGGTGAAGGTGATGTCGCCACCCACGCCGCCAGCCATGGGATCGAGGTAATCGATGCCCACCGGGCCGCCGCGATCTTCGCGCTCACCGGGGCTCCTGAAGGTGTTGTCGGAAACGGTGGCGCCCACGCAATCCTCGGGCAGGAAGATGTTGACGATACCCGGACCCGGGGAGAGGTCCAGATCCTCGGACACCGGAACCCGGTTGCCGTTGGCATCTCGGGTTCCATCGTCATAGGTGTACACGTTGGCGTCGGTAACCACCCCGTTCGGAGTTGCGGTGATTATCAATTGAGAAGGACCGGGGCTGGGATCCACGGGAATGACCAATACGCCCACCAGGTGATCCTGGTTTTGGACCGTCGTGCCGATGATCTGGGCGGCCAGGTTGATCACAAAACCCTGTTTCCGGCCCACCGCGCCCTGGTTATTGTTGATAAACCAGTTCGCGTTGGTATTGCCGCCAAAGTAATCCGCGGCGGGGCCCTGGCCTTCCGTGGCCTGGTTGAAAATGAAGGCCGGGTTGGCGCAGTTCGGAGCGCCGGTGCCGCTGTTGTTGTTACTCAAGTTGACCCCGGGGTTTTGAATTCCGGCCAGGCTGCCATTCGTGAAGGCGTTGCCCACTAGCATATCCGCGGCAATGCCGCCCGTGATGATGCCGGTATCGCCGGTGATCTCCACCGTGAACGTCAAATCGAGCAGGTCCCGGTTCATGTCCGGGTCGTTAATAAAGATGGGAACCTGAATACAGGAGGCCGAACTTACATCGGCCGGATCTACGGTCAGGCTTCCAATGCTGAGTTGGATGTTGCCGAGGGCGACACCCGTCGCTCCAACGATTAACAGTCCACAGAAAAGGGCTTTCAATTGATTCACCATAATTTTACCCACCATCCCAATGATTTTACTCTTTGGCAAACAAGATAATTCCAAAAGTGATTACCATAGAAGACTAAACGATGTGTGTTTGTACCGCACCAGTCTTTCCATTGTAGAGGGTTATCCACCTCAAAACAACAGGAATTTCACTATTTAACGAAAAAAGAACGGCCGGCATTCTCGACGCCGATCCCCCTGATCTGGAAGGCTTTTAGCCCCCCGGAGGGCGAGAACGGCGCCGAGACGACCATTCTTTCTTCAAAATAATGCGGCTATTTGCGGTTTTGGTTTTTACCGGTTTCTTTTTCGGAAAGAATGCTAAATTCCTCGATGCTCGGCATGTACTCGACCATCGTGTTGTCGGAGAGATAGCTTTCTACGCCGCGAATTGCGATTTGAGCGCCGGCTTGCGCTTCATAGGGGATCTGAAGGTTCGGCAACAGGCTGTCAACCCCTTGGGCGTTAAACAGCAGGTAGCGGTATACCCCTCGCTCCGCGAAATAGTGACCCACCACGGACCAACCTTCCTTTTCCGCGGCCGCGTCCAGCGCCAGCTCGCCGAATTGGATATTGCCCTTGACGGCGAAATCAACAGAGGTCACGAAGCCGGGCTTGCCCTCACCGCTTACCTGAAGCACGCCTTTTTCCGAGCTTAAGGTGTAGAATTCACTGAGATTGGCCTTCAGGAAGCTGAAATTGCCCAGCGCGCGGTTGATACCCGGGCCCACGTCCAAGGTAGAAACCGCTCCGGAGCAGTTGATATCCGCGGCAATCAAATAATCCGTGAGAGAATCTGCAGACCAGGGACAAAGGGCGGATGCCTGGCCGAAAACCGCACATTGAATCAAGGGACCCACGTCTAAGGTGGTCAAGGCGCCGGACTTGTTCACGTCGCCCTTGATGATGGTCGTGGTCGAGTTGGTGAGGTTGACTTCCAGATCGGCGCCACTGCCGTTCACGGCGACCGCGCTCGCGGTGTCGTCGGCGAAGATCGGGTCCAGGCTGGAGCCCGTGCTGCTGTTGATCACGGTGATCACTTCACTCGCGGAAATACAGGTCGCCTCGGTTCTCGCGCTGCCACTGATATCGTAATCCCGGCCGATCAGGAAGTCCATCTTGGCCAGAATGCGGCTGGCGCCGCTGTTGGGGCGGTCCGCGGTCTCGGTAATCACGAAACCGATGCGCGCCCGACCGCGATTGTTATCAAAGGTGGTCGCGGTATCGGCGCCGGTGCCGTCGGCCGGCAGTTTCTGCACGTTGGCCGTGTCCAAACCGGTGGCGGTGGTATCGATTTTGTAGGGAGGATCGCCGGTGCCGACCGCGGAAATGTTGATCAGCGTCAGCCAGGTCGGAAAGGTGACGGTGTACTCAGCGCCCGCCAGGGTGAAGTCCAGGTTTTCCAGGATCAGGCAAACCGTAACTTTCGTGCCACCGGGAACGGTCGAGATCTCGATGTTTTTGGCGTCCACGAATCCGGCCGAACCGGCATCCGCTTCCAATTTCAGATCGGCAGCCAGGGCAGGCAATGCCAAACAAAGAACTAAGGCAATTAGCTTTTTCATATTTCCTTCCTTTATTGAATGAAACTCAACTTGATCTCATAGAATGACTCAATAAGGCCACGCGGTCAGCGCACCCAATGTTTTTGTCCCAGCCCCGTACAATTCGAAACCAGCTATTTTTTCAGATGATTCTACCAAGATGGTGTCACCCAATGCAAGATCCGTTTCGAAAAGATTCGAGGCCAATGCGACCAATTTTTGGTTCGGTTGAATGGATAGGCTCTGGTTGGTTTCCTTGATGGTTCCATTTTGGGAAACCAAATGGAGCGTAAGGTTTGCGGTCGTTGCCGCGGGGTTGATAAGCGCCACTCCGGTAAAGCCGTCATTGGCGAAGGCGTCTTCCGTGTGGGGAAGCGCCAACCGGTTGGAAAGCTCAGAGATGCTCTCCATTCCGGCGAATTGATCGACCAGCGGACCGTCCGGATCGTCGTTGGGAATCGTTCCGAACAGCTCATAACCAACCACCGGCGTTGCCGAGGTAACCCTGAGCCAGGCGGCGCCCTCGCCGAAGGCCAGGCCCACACGGCGGTCTACTACGAAGGTTTTCTTCTCGTTGGGAGCGAAATCGAGGCTCATGCCGCCATCGATTAAGCCGCCCTCCACGCTGTAGGGTTCGATCAGGATTTGGGCAGGGTCATCGGAGAGGTTGATCACCACGATCCCCGTCCAAAAGTTTTCCAGGTTTTGAGCGATATGGACGAAATACAATTCCGAGGGCGCGGATTGACTCAAGCCTACGCCCACGGACTGCCGTTTTTGGGTAGCCTCGGTCAGGCCGAAAACCTCCGCGCCGATCATGGCGCTGGTTTCCGAGGGTTGGTAGCGCAAACGACCCCAATTCGGATCTTGAATGGAGCCGCCCATAAGGGCGCCGTACTCAAAAAACGCCTGCCCCCCCGAACCCCGCGGACCGATATCATAGGTGGTGGCATCGGCGGTTTCCAAGTCAAGGCTGCGCGTTGCATTGCCCAAATTCACCACCGCGCTCAGCGTAAAGAAATTGTTGGTGTCCTTGGCGATATGGGGCACGAAAAGGAAATCGGATCGGGAAAGGTTCGCGCTGAGGGTGTAGAGCTCCTCGCCGTCCCGGGATCGGATATTGGCGCTGCCGGCGCCCGCGAGACCCTCGGTCTGACCGCCGCTGCCTCTGAGGGTGGCGACCGCCCAGCCGCTCCCCCCGGGCAAATCCTCCAGCGTCATAAGGGTGTTGCCCCGTGCCGGAAGCAGGGTTTCCAACGGATCCAAGGCCGGAGTCCCATCCACATCGAAGACCTGGATCAGGACATCCACCGCGAAGGAGGAGAGATTCATCACGGTAAACTCGGAAGTCCTCTCCAAACCCGCTTCCAACATGGGATAGTACAGGTAGATTTCCTCATCGGGAAGCTCGGCGCGTTCGTGGGTGATCTCCAAAGAGGCCGAGGTCGCGCCGGAAGCGGAAAACTGTAAATCGACCAGGAGCGCCTGGCCGGGGAAGGGATAGGTCGGGTCCACGCTGAAGGTGACCAGGACCGGGTTTTGACCGTTGACCATGCCCGACTCGGGTTCCGCGTCGAGCCAATCGGGAAGTTCGGAAAGCGTCCAGGCAAGGCTGTTGACCGTATTGGAGCTGAGCTGCACCGATTGAGGGTCCGCATCGCCATGAAACGCGAGCGTTTCCTGGCTGACCGTCAATTCCGGGTTACTGAGCACGCTGATCGTCACGTCTTTGGTTTCCCGTTGGCCGATCGGTCCATCGGCAACCAGGGTGTAGGTCGTGGTCTCGCTGAGCTGAACTTGAAGGTTACCCGTGGCGGCAACCGATTGTCCTCCGGGATTCAACGTGACGGCCTGGGAATTGACCACCGACCATGAGAGCGTGGCGCTTCCGCCCACTTCGACTTCAAGGGGTTGGGCGCTGAAATCGGTGATTTCCATTCGTGGGTATACGCGGACATCCGCATTGACCTGGGTTTGGCCCGTGGTATTGCTGGCGAGGAGAATGTAGCGCACATTTTCACCCAACAGCGGCGGGTTCGTGCCGGAATCGCCAATGGGCGTGACCTCGATGGAGCCCATGTTCTGCACCCGGCCGATTCCACCACTGATATCCACGGTTTCAGCATCCTCCACTTCCCAGGAAACGGTGGCCGGATCACCCACCACGACCTCACTGGGATCGGCGCCAAAGGAGATCACCCTGGGTGCGGCGCCCTCCGTAACGGTAAGCGTCACCATCCGCTGGGTCTGGCCGAACCCATTCGTCGCCGTGAGGGTATAGGTCACCGTGCCGCCGGGAGAGACCGAACGGGTACCCGTTGTGGGCTCTACTTCTCCGATACCTGGAAGAATTTGGACCGTGTCCGCATCGGCCACGGTCCAGGCGAGCGTGGCGGACTGACCCTCGTTAATGGAGACAGGCGTCACCGTGAACGCCTGTATTTGCGGCGGGTTCTGATTGACCACGGAAAGCGTGGCGCTCGCGTTCGCGGAACCGAATTGGTTGGTGGCCGTCAGGGTGTAGGTGGTGGTCACCGTGGGCGCGACCAACGTGGATCCGGTAGCCGAAACCAAACCGATCCCCTGATCGATCTGAATATTCTGCCCCCCGGTGACGGACCAGGAAAGCGTGGCGGTTCCTCCCTGGCCGATGTTCTCCGGATTGACCTCGAAGGTTTCAATGATCGGCGTGTTGCCCGCGTTGACCGTGAGCGTCACGCTCTGATTGACCGAACCCTCGCCATTGGTGGCGGTCAGGGTATAGGTTGTCGTCTCGGAGGGAGAAACGCTACGGGTGGCGGTGGCCGCGACATTCCCGATACCCTGATTGATCGAAACGCTGGTGGCGTTCGTCACCGACCAGGAGAGTTCCGCACTTCCACCTTCCGTAATGGCGGTTGGATCGACCGCGAAGGTTTCGATGACGGGAAGAACGCCCCCGGAGCCGCTGACATTCACCGATCCCAAATTCAACACCAGCGTTCCCTGTGACACGAACAGGGCCGGAAAACCGTTGAAACCGCTGAGGTTGGTGTCGGTATCGTCGAAATCAAATGTAATCGTTTGCCCCGAGGCTTGCGCGGAGGGCGTCAGTACGAGGCGGGCGACTAGATCGCCCGGGGAGGCAGCGCCCAAATTGATGGCCATGCGATCGGGAAAATAAGAGCAAATCAACTGCGCCACGCCGGTGTCCGGATCGCTGAAATCCTGAAACACGAAGGGGTTGCTGGACAAGGTGACACCCGCCCGCTGAAACTGAACGCTGTCGATGAGATTGCTGTCAAAAAATAACTTGATGTTGAAGTTGTAGAAACCTTCGTTGGCGCCCTGGGTGTCGATCAGGGTGCCCGGCAGGTCTTGAATATGGATGTCCAGCTCGATCTGTTGTCCGGGACTGGTTGCGCCCCCCTCGATGGTCAGCTTATCCGCAAACTGAGCCCAACTCTGTTGGCCCGCCAATGAACAGAAAAAGATCAGAAAAGTAAAATGAACAACCCGTTGCTTTGTAAACAAGAGTCTCTCCCTACGTTTTGATAAGACTGTTCTATGCAAAAAACATCTCACTTTCTTTGAAAAGTAATTGCGGATATGCCGCCCCCCGTCCGCCCCGACCAAGGCATGGGCAGTTCCACCACTTCCCGTTCGTGGAAAAAAGACCTCAAACCCGCCTAAAAGTCGCCCTCCAGAGGATGATGGGTCCGATGCACTTCTTTCAATCGCTCCCGCGCCACCTCGGTGTAAATTTGAGTGGTGCTGAGATCGGAATGGCCCAACATCATTTGGATCGCCCTCAAATCCGCGCCGTGATTGAGCAGATGGGTGGCGAAGCTATGCCGAAGCACATGGGGCGAAATCCTCGCTTTTTCGATCCCGGTCTCGCCGGCGTATTTCTTGATAATCTGCCAAAATGCCTGGCGCGTCATCGCGCTGCCGAAACGGCTCAGGAACACGTCGTCATTCGGCTGCTTGGCCAACTGCGGACGCGCCTCGTTCAGATACCTGCTCAGATGGGTCTTGGCCTTCGAACCCAGCGGCACCACGCGTTCCTTGCGCCCCTTGCCCATGACAATCACAAATCCGGGGTCCAATCTCACCTGGCGAAGCGACAAGCTCACCAGTTCGGTTACCCGCAACCCGGTTGCGTACAAAACCTCCAGCATGGCGCGGTCACGGATACCCAGGGGTGAGTCCGCGGATGGCGAGAGCAACAATTGGGTGACCAGATCTTCATGAATCGTTTTGGGTAGCCGCTTTTCCTGACGCGGGCTGGGAATCCGCTCCATGGGGCTCTTTTCGATTTTGCCTCGCTTGATGAGGTACTTGAAAAATTGGCGCAACGCGCTCACCTTGCGCGCCTGGCTTCGCTGGCTGATGCCGGTCTTCTGCAGCTCTCCCAAATAGCGAGAAACATCCTCGCCGCTCAGCGATTCCGGGGGGCGGTCTCCACACAGCGACACGAACTGGGCCAAGTCGGTCACATAGGCGCTCACGGTATGCTCGGAGAGCTTGCGTTCATAACGCAAATAGTGAATGAAGGCGCGGTACATGCCCGGCGTGGTATTCGACGAGCCGGCCTCGATGTGAATTTGGGAACTTTTCCTGCCCGCGTGGGTTTTAACCCGCAATGACGCCCTCCCCACCAACAAGCTCATTCTAGCTCTTGAACGGCTCCAAATCGAGGCAAGAAAACGGAACGGCGTGGCGATTGGTGACGACCGCCACAAAGGCAACTCCGCCAAAGCCGAGCCGCCAAACAGGAAAAGCCCGCCGTGTGTGAAGCGGCGGGCTTAGTGTAAGTAAGTTTGGCGATGACCTACTTTCCCAAGGCGCATGACCCCAGTATCATCGGCTCTGTTGGG
>JBGTRP010000146.1:0-11538 GCA_041940685.1 Acanthopleuribacteraceae bacterium | reverse complement strand
CCCGAGGACGGCAGAGACTACAATGTATTCCGCGACTTCCAGACAAAGCGAGATCGCACGGACCGCTTTGTGCTGCGCTTTCGCAAACCCGCATCCTAAACTCCGCCCGCCATTCGCCAATTGGGCCCCGGAGTGACGCTTTTGAACGGAAACGCCAGAATCCGGAGATCTCGTGGATCTGAATTTGAATGATGCCCGCGACGGCAAGTCGCGACGCCGGCTGCCCAAGGGCCCGCTGTTGGGGCTTATCCTCGTGCTGGCCTTGGCGCTTTGGGCCTGGTTCCGCTGGAACGAGCCCCGCCCCTCCGGACAGCCCGGCCCCGCGGCCGACGCCTTCGCCAACGCCATGATGGATGCGGTCAACCATCCCGCCTGGCTGGAAACCGGCGCGGTGCGCTGGACCTTCGCCGGCAAGCATGAACACCTCTGGGACCGCGACCGCCATCTGGCGCGGGTGCGTTGGAAGGAAATCGAGGCGTTTGTCGATCTCACCAGCCGCGCGGGCATCGTCACGAAAGATGGCGTGAGGCTGACCGGCAAGGAGGCGGATCGGTTGTTACAAAAGGCGTGGGGCTTCTGGGCCAACGATTCTTTCTGGCTCAACCCGATCTCCAAGTTGTTCGACGAGGGCACGAGCCGGGAATTGGTCCCGCTTGAAGAGGGCGGATCCGGCCTGCTCATCACCTACAGCAGCGGCGGCGTTACCCCGGGCGACGCCTACCTGTGGCTGGTCGGTGAAGACGGTTTGCCCTACGCGTGGCGGATGTGGGTGTCGATCATTCCTCTGGGCGGCGTGAAAACCAGTTGGCAGGAATGGATCACGCTTTCCACGGGCGTCAAGATCGCCACCCAGCACCATACCCCGCTGGGACCCTTACGGCTCACGGAGGTGGCCGGCGCGGCCGCGCTCGCCGAGCTTGAGCCGGGACCGGATCCGTTTCGTATTTTGGAAGGAAAGGATTAGGCTCCACCTTGACGCTGGGCCAGGGGGCCACGCAATCGTTGAGTTATTTCTTCCTGAGGCTTATTCATCCTCTTCGACAGAAAGGGATTGCAACTTCACGGGCACCGTCCCATTATCGGGATCCACGATAAAAATGGCGTCCGAGAACTCCACCACACAATCGGAAGGCGCACTGTTGGGTATTTGCGAAGGGTAGGAACAAGATGCAAGCAGAAAAATCTGGCCCATCATCCAGCCCACCTCTTCGGTAACATCCAGACTGCACTCCACCGCGGCGGTATCGCCATTGCCGCATTCAAAGCCCGGGATTTCGGCCGCGGGATTGTGAAGCGCACAATTGAGCGAGGTTACCACGACCTCCACCGCGCTCGTGCATCGATCCGGTTGGGTATCGCCACAATCGTAGAATTTCACATCCGCCGCCATCAAGGTAAAGGGATTGCCCCGCAAGGTGAAACAGAACGCCTTATCGGCATTGCCGTCACTATCGAGATCGAAGAGCCAACAACCGTCCCCCGTGTTCATGCCGGAGAGGCCCGTTTCATCAAAAACGAATAGGTAGTACAAAATTGGATTATTAATGGCCAACCCACTGAGAATGACATCTTTTTGGCCGGGGTGATCATCACATCCCCCGGTATCCAAAATGAGAAATTCATCATGCCAATCGGATATATCGCCGTCGATGGTCACCGTATTTTGCGCGAAAAGCACTATCGACCAAAAGGCCATGCCAACAAATTTCCACATTCACTCACCCGTCCTTACTCTCAAATTTTGGATAGCAACCCTTATCATGCTGCCGCATAAAATGAATTTATCAATTGTGGGCGTTCATCATAAACTAACGAAAAGATAAATTAAACACAAAACAGTATTCATTTTGAAATTAAATTGACCGTTCCAAATTACTAAATCTTTCACAAAGTTCGAGAGAAAGGTCCGACTCCTTCAGGGCCACCCTGTTTCAGTCCCTTTAAAGTCGAGACTTCAACGGCATTCCAAGCCAGGCCTTGCTTTCGACGCGGCGCTGGCTCTGGAGCTCAAGATCTGTTACTCCAGAGATTCGACCCATTCGCTTTTGAGCCTGGTACTTGGCCATGAATTGTCGATGCCACCTGAAAGGTAGGTCAAGGGTAAGAATGGGCCTGTTGGTTGAGAATTTTTCTGCCAAATAGATTGGCATCAAGGCAGGCGGGGCTTTTTCCTTTCGGGGACAGTAGCAGCCGCTTGCTCAGGGTAGCGGCTCCGAACGGCGCAGGCCCTCCGTGCGGAAGAGAATGGCCGATTGATCTGCCTTGGAACCTCTCAGGAAGAGCACCTGCAGGGGCGATGTGGATTGGATCAGGAGCTTTTGCCCTTCCACGGGAGAGAAGAGATCGCTCAATACCGCGAGCGTCTTGGCCTGGGGCGCCAAATCGGATATCCACACGATTCCCCTCAGCGCGCGATCTTCCGCGTCGTATTGCCGCGCCTCAATTGAGGCGGGTTCATCGCCAGCGTTGACGATGGCCACGGCGTCCCAGAAATGGTTCCAGTCCGCGGGATACAGCTCAAATGAAAGACCCGGCAGGGTCTGAAGGTCGGGAACATGGGCCACCCCCGCATCTGATTTGATGAGGGAGCGGTAGGCGGCGTAAAAGCGGATCGCCGCATCGCCCTCGATCGAAAAATGACTCACCAGGGGATCCGGGAACAAATCGGCCGCGGCTAACTCGATATGGCGGTTGGCCTGTAGGCCGAGGGTAAATGACGCCCCCGGGGTTCCGTCCTTATGGTAGGGATGCACGACAACCTGAATGGCGCCGTTGGCTTCATTGGCAAGAATGATGCGGGTTTCGAAATCTCCGCTTGGATCGGTGAGATGCGGAACCCAACGCCGCCTTGGCAAGGGTTTATGATCCGTGAACAAATCATAGCCGCCCTCCGCGTCCGCGCCCACGCCGAGGTAATAGACGCCCGGGTCCAGATAGGCCATCAGGGTTTTCGCGGTACCGTTCATCTCTTCCGAGTAGAGCCCGGTAACGTCCCTGCCGCTTTCGCGATATAGCTTGATCCTTGCCGAGCCGGGCCCGTCGAGGTCCACGGAGAATTCGCCAAAATCCTCAATTTCGAAGCGGTAGAGATCCCAATCCCCGGGAAAGTCAGCCTTGGAAGAGTGGCTCGCCCCAACCTGCAGCGCCATGGGGTCGTAGATGCTGTTGCCGGGTCCGTCGTCCGGCGCCAATCCAGGGTGGTCCAAAATGAAATCCGCCCGGGATGCCAGAGCGTCGTAGGCCAGGAATACCATCCGGGCGCGCAGGGTAATCGTGGGCAGCTCCGTCCTGAGAAGGATGGTGTGGTTTTCATAATCGTAGACTGGCGCGAAGGACTTGATGAACCTCAAGCGGGTTCCGCCAGTTGAGACGAGAACCTCTCCCCGCAACATTTCCTGCAAGGGAGCCTCGATGGGTTCGGCGCCCGCCTGGAGTATGTGGTGCAGCGATACAAGGACATCAGCGCCCCTGTAGACCGACTCCGTGTAGCCCGTGTTCAGGTTGTCATCCAGGTCCAGGAACGCCATCCAGGAATACTCGTATTGGTTGGGCTCCCCTCCCGACCGATTGAAGGTTAGGCTTTGGGGCAGAAGGGCCAGGCTCATGTACACGGAAAGCTCCTCTCCGCGCAATTCGGTGTGGATGCCGGTAATGTCGATATAGGATTCGAGCCCTTCCTCCCGCGCCGCCAGCACGGTTTGGCCGGCGCGGATGGGATCGCCCTCCGCCTTGGCGGGCGCCAAGGTCCGCCACAAGGGCAACCGCCCGCCGGACGCGACGGTTTCAGAAGCCAGGGCCACCGGTCGAATGCCGGCCAGAAACGGCAAAAAAACGATGAGAACGGGGGAAAAAAGAGAAACTCGGATCATAAAAAGCTCCTTTGCCAATCGGCATCACTCACAGTACTAAATTTATAGTACTTGATTATAAATATCTACTATTTTTTCAGTACTGTCAACCCCTGCCTTTGTTTTTGTCCAGTTTTTTCCACGCCAAGGGCGGGTAGCCCCGCTTTCCCCTGTATCCGTCAGCATGCAATGGCAGAGGCCAAACCCGTTCTCCGCGGCGCTGGCGGGCTGGACACGCGGACCTCCGCGCCCTCCCGGTGATCCGGCTTTACTTTGAGAAGTGGGGGTTCTTTTTCAAATAAAAAACAAACGGGCCCTGATCCGCCCGGATCATGAGGGAGTTTTCACCCTCGACGTCGAGTCCATCGAGGAACAGGCGATACCCGTAATTGGGATTGACATTCTTGAAAACATAACGGCCATCGCTTTCGGTATGGACCGTGGTGGTTGGCAGAATATCCAGGTCCGCCTCATAGTTCAGGCAGGTGAGCAACAGGTGAACATGGGGAATCGGTTCGCCATCGGGCCCATACACCGCGCCCTCGATTTCCGCCAGGGGTGGAAATTCAATTTGGAGCTCGCGGATGGGGTCCTCCCGCGTCAACATCACCGGCTCGGAGAAAACCAGCGCGTGCTCCAACCTCGCCACCGCGATATAGGCGGTATCCAGGCGCAAGGGAGTGGCCATGAAACGGGCGTCTTCCAGGGGGCGGAAGGTGTTGAACAGATCGGCATCGCGGATGGTGAAAAAATCATTGTTACCCACCCAGGCAACCTCATGGCCTCCCTTTTTATAGATGACCAGGACCGGGGGAGAATCCAGGCCCGACACCCTGCCATGAAGCGCACCCGCGGGGACCACGACGAGTAAAACCTCGTGGGGTTGGCCCTGTTCGGGGACGGTCATGAGCTCGGTGGGCTCGAAAGCATATCCGATCAGACCCTTGCTGTAGAGGCGGAAGGTGAAGGGTTCGGGAACGAGGAAGCGCGCCTGGCCATCCTGAAAGGGCACATCCAACCTGCGGGCCTTTTCGCTGGACCTGGACGAACCCAGCAACGCGCGGATGCTGCCCTTGGGTTGGGTGGCCTCCGGGGGCAGATCCAAGCGGACCACCACCTCGCGGGGAGGCGGCCCCTCCCTGTTTCCCTCGGACGGGGGTTCCTCCAAATGCAATTCGAGGTTCTCGAGGCTCTCCCCGATCTCCCAGGTTCCCAGGGATACGCGGGTCCAATTCTGCCCCTGTTCCTTATAAGCGTAAAAGAGGATGAGTTCGCCCGGCCAAAGCCCCTCCGTGGAAAAGGCGGCGCGCCCATCCCCTACCACGGTTGGGACCACCCACTGTTCTTCCACCGGGAG
Organism: Acanthopleuribacteraceae bacterium; assembly: GCA_041940685.1. Lineage (GTDB taxonomy): Bacteria > Acidobacteriota > Holophagae > Acanthopleuribacterales > Acanthopleuribacteraceae > JBGTRP01. The sequence continues at coordinate 6,333 of JBGTRP010000146.1, read as the reverse complement.
ACGCTCGAGACCGCCTCGGAACCGCGAAAATGCGTACACATTGGCCCGGTCCCGCTTTTGGGCCAACCGCTCCAAGTCTCCGGAGATGATGCCGGACGCCCGAATCGCGGGCCCCAACTCGATCTGGATGTCGGTATCTCCCGCGCGCACCTCGGGCGCCCAGCCATTTCCGAATCCCTTTGCCTTGGCAACCAGGTAACAAGAAACATCGTCATCCCAATAATCAAAGACAAATCGGCCTTGCGCATCGGTAATCACAATATTCCGCTCTTCAGGTTTTATGGGAAAATGGCGCTCATTTACAACCGCGTAAACAAAAACCTCGGCGCCGGCGATCGGCTCTCCGGTCTTTTTGGCAATCACGCGTCCCGTGGTGGGCGCCGCTCTCCGCAGAGTGACCTGGAAGCTCTCCTCTGCAGGAAGCGCCCCGGCCCGCCAGTAACTTTGATAGCCATGGACGACGATCTGCAGCCCCAACAAGCTGTCGGTGTATTGCTCCAGGACAAGCACCCCTCGACCTTCAATCGTATAGGGAAGCTTGTGGCGCGTGCCATCCGGCAGGGGCAGAATGGCATAGGCTTTCCAAATGGGAAGCGGTTCACCTTCCTCGTTACGCACCTCTACGCGGATGCGACGCTCGTTTTTCAGCATGAGAACCAGGTTTTCACTGTCGACATCGGGGCTGGCGAGGTTGAACTCGTACAGCGTATGGCCATAACCGGGAGCAAAAAGGTGAAAGGCCACTTCTCCCGGCAGGAGATAGGTAAAGAAATATTCGCCATCCAAATCCAACCTCTTGCTTTGGATGCGATTGGCAAAACCGGGATCTTCCCTCCCATCCAAGGGCACGTGGTAGTAGCGGATCCATGCCTTGGGAGGAAGCGGCCGCCCATCCTCGGTCGCAATCCTGCCGGCGACAATCAGCGGCTCCGTTTCCCTGCCCGGCTGATCGCCCATGGCGTCGAAGAGGTGTTCCATTTCCCGGACCTGCTCGCGGGAAAGGTACCAGTCCAGAGACTTGGTCACCACCTCCTGGGTGATGAAAAACATGCCGCTGAGCACGGCGCCGCTCCCGGCAAACCAGCTAAGCACCGCCCTCCAGTGGAAATCGATCCGGGGATGGTAACCGGGAACCAACAACCGCTTGGCGCGGTCCAGCAGGGAACCGGCAGAGCCATCGACAAGCGCCAGCGCGGCGCCCTCCCCGCATGTGAACCGCGGACCGGAAACGAGTTCGGCCAAAGCCTTGGCGTAGTGATCCGGCCGCCCGTGGCCGCGCGCGGCCAGCGCGTCGCAGGCCGCTTCCCGCTCAACCCGGATTTGACGGTTGATCCAGCGCACGCCGGGATTGAAAAACAACAGATCCTCCACCATCATTTGGAAGAGGTTCACCAGGTAGTCGGCGCGGCGGACATGCGCCAATTCGTGCAGCAGCACGGATTCCAATTGGCCGGCCGGGATACCGCTTAAAAGGGAAAGCGGCAGGAACACCACGGGCTTAAAAAATCCAACGGTGGAGGGGATGCCGATCCGGTCGCCCGCGGCCAGCGCCACATGGCGGGCGATGCCGAGCCTGCGGCGCAAGGCATGAAAGAGCTCCAAAATGCGCGGGTCTTCCACGGGTTTCACGGCATGGCGCAACTTCTCCACGCGCGAAACCGCGCCAATGCTGCGGATCACCATGGTTGCCGAACCCAAAATCCAAAGCCAGGCAAACAACTGGATCCAAAACAGATAGGGCCTTTTTTGGACAGAGGCCTTGGCGGCGCTTTCGCCTACCTCCAAAACCCTTTCACTTCCCGCCTCATGCCGGGTTTCAGAAACGGCCACGCCTTTGTCGGAATAGCCGAGCGCCGACCAGGTGGCAAAGGTCAAGCCGAGAACCGCGGCCAGCGCCAGGACGCCCATCCAATAGCGCGCCTCCGCATACCGAGCCTTCAGGCTCTTCAGGCACAGGAAAAGAAAAAGCGATGCGGCCGCGCCGTACACCAGGCTCGCGAGCAATGCGAACACCAGCCGCGCCCAGCCATCCTGCAGCAAGGCAAGCGCGGTCATTCCGACCCGTCGTCTTGCCTATTCCGGCCCTGGTAATCGCGGATGATTTTTTGGATTTCATCAATTTCCGACCGGTCCATTTCCCCCTCGACGATCAGGTGCTGGACCGTTTCCTTCACGCTGCCGCCGAAAAAGGTGCCGATCATCGTGCGCAACTGCTGCCCCACCAGGTCGCTTTTTTTTACCTGCGGCCGGTAGATATTGGTCACGCCCCGCTTGGAATGGGTCAAAAGGCCTTTTTTTTCCATCACCTGCATAACGGAAAGCACCGAGGTATAAGCCCGCGACTTTCCGTCGTCGAGGGACTCAAGCACGCTCCTGGCCGAGGAGGGGCCATGTTTCCAAAGGATTCCGAGAATGCGGAGCTCGAGGGCGGAGGGCTTTTTGTGTTTCATGGTGACTCCCAATTGATGAGAGAATCTTAGTACTGCAAAAACAGTATACCAAATGCGGACGCCATGCTCCACCAGAATTATCCAGCCAAGCGCTCGCGATCCTTGTATCGCTTCGTTTCACATGGAAAGCGGCCCGGTGTTTTGCAGATCAAAACCGGACCTTTCATAAACCGCTTGACAAATAAGTAAGTAAACACTAACTTATAAAAACGGAGGCGAGAATGACCCCTGTGACCCGAATGTCCGCCGAGGAACGGCGCGATTCCATTTTGAGAGCGGCGGTGCCGCTCTTCGCCAAATACGGCTTCAAGGGCACCACCACCCGCCAAATCGCCGAGGCCGCGAAGGTGTCCGAGGCTCTGCTGTATCGTCACTTCCCCGGCAAGGACGCCATCTACCACGAGCTCAAGTGCTTTTGTTGCAAAAAGAAGGAAGCCATCACCAAGATCATCGAGGGCCTGACGCCTTCCACCTCTACCCTGGTACACGCCGTGTACTACCTGGTGAACGCCATCTTCCTGGGTGAGGGTCCGGGGGGCGAGGAAGAGGCCGTCGACCACGAGGACATGCACCGCCTGATGGCCAAGAGTTACCTGGAAGACGGCGAATTCGCCCGCATCTTCATAGAAGAGAACCTCAAGGTCTGGGAGCCCGTCTTCGCCCGTTGCGTGGAGGCCGCCATCGAAAGCGGCGACATGTTAAAGGACTGGATCCACACCGGCAATCGCATGTGGTTCGCCCATCACCTGGCCGTGGCGCTCGGCTTTTTGAATCTGCCCAAGAAGGCGGTATTCAACTACGGCGTTTCTCAGGAAGAGCTGGCCAACGAGGCGGTGCTCTTTGCCCTGCGCGGCATGGGCCTCACCGACAAGGCCATCGCCACCCATTACAACCCCGAAATTCTCGCTTTATTCTCGAAAAAGGTAAACCTATCCTAAATTGAAATCGTATGAGTGAGTGCCTACTTACTACGAGCTTCCTGAAGGGAGGATGCATGTTGTCACGTATTTGCCTACCCGTTCTGATCTTGGCCGGAACCCTCCATGCCCTGGCCGAAACTCCCGAGGAAAAGGGCTTGCGCCTGGCCAAAGAGGTCGATGCCGCCAATGCCGGGTTCGCCGGCGAATATTCGGAAATGGAAATGGTATTGATCAACGCCCATGGCGACCGGACCGTGCGCAAGTTGGTTACCGAGGTCAAGGAAAAGGAAAATGACGGCGATATGTCGCTGAGCACCTTCGAGTGGCCCGCGGACGTAAAGGATACGCGCATGCTCACCTGGTCGCACAAAACCGGTGACGACGATCAATGGCTTTACCTGCCCGCGCTGAAGCGCGTGAAACGCATCAGCAGCCGCAACAAGTCCGGCGCCTTTATGGGCAGCGAGTTTTCCTACGAGGATTTGGGCAGCCAGGAAGTGGAAGAGTTCACCCATAAATTTTTAGAAGATACGGAACTGGACGGCCGCGCCTGCTGGCTGCTGGAACGCGATCCGGTCAGCGAGAAGAGCGGGTATTCCAAGGAAATCGTGTGGATGGACAAGGAATACATGAACCCGCTAAAGATCGAGTACTACGACCGCAAGGGCGAGTTGTTGAAGGTCGGCCGTTTTCTGGACTACAAGCAATACGAAAAATGGTGGCGGGTGAGCGCCATTGAAATGGAAAACGTGCAGACGCACAAGAAGTCCGTGATTACCTGGACCGTGCGCGAGATCGGCAAGGACTACTCCGAGCACCGCTTCTCCAGCGATACCCTGGGTGAATAAGCCCGACCTCTCCAAGCCCTCGCCATAGAGAGCCTCGGAGACAAATAAACCATGAAAACGAGAGCCTCCTCTTGCAGGATAGGCCCTGGCCCTACCCGTGCGCTTACAAGCCAGGGCCCATGCAAAATCTCGTCAAGGAAAAAGGAGCTGGCAACCGATGAGCGGCCCGTTTCTACAGTGGTGGATATTCCGAGTCATCTTTCCGGCGGGCCTCGCGCTCCTGGGACTGAATTTGATCGGTGGCGAGTGGAAGAGTAAGGGTGAGGTCAGCGCGGAGAGCCGCATCTTCAGCGATGATGAGGATGAGGCGACCGTGGATCGGGGCCTGGGGCTTTTCGCCCGCCTGGACGCGAGGTACGATCACGAGGCCCTTCGTTTCCGGGCGCGGGGTTTCGGCAGGGTGGATCACGAGGATGGCAGCCGCGACCTGACCGCCCTGGAAGAGGCCTGGTTCGGCTATATCCGCCATGGCTGGGACCTCCGGTTCGGATTCCAAATGCTGAACTGGACCGCGACCGAGGCCTTTCATCCCGCGGATATCATGAACAGCCGCAACCTGGACAGCAACATCGAAAACCCTGAAAAGCTGGGCGAATTGATGTTCTCTATTAAGCGCCGTATCCGCCAGGGAGGTCTGACCCTTTATTTCCTGCCCAGGTATGAAGAGCCCAATCTGCCCGAGGCGTCTTCGCGCCTGAGCTTCGTTCCCGCGGGTTTCCAGGTGGAAGCGCCCATTTGGCTGGAGGACGAGGGTGAAATCGCCTCGGACTCCTATGGCGCCCAATGGGGCGGCCGTTTTACCCAGGTGGTGGGCAATGCCGATGTTTCGCTTCATTACCTGGACCACTTGGACCGGCAGCAACCCCGCTTTGAGGTGGACTCCGACGCGCGTTCGATCCGGCCCGTGTATTCCCGGGTGCGCGACCTGGGCGGCACCTATCTCCATATCCTCGGCGCCTGGGTCCTTAAACTGGAGCTTTCCCACAAGGATTTCCTGGAACAGAAAGGCGCGCTCGCCCGGTTCAACCAGCGCGATCACACCCAGGCCGCCCTGGGACTGGAATACGGTTGGGTAAACGGCAACGGCTCGGATTCCACGCTACTGCTGGAGGGCCAGTCGGTCCTGGGCGCGAACGAGCAGGAGCGTGCGGCGCTCTCCCCATTTCAGCGGGACATGCTGGTGGGGTACCGCCACTCCTGGAACGATCGCATGGGGCGCGAGCTTTTGGCCACGGCGATCTTCGACCTGGAGCGAAGCCGGGAATATTTGCTCAACCTCAGTTACAAACAGCGCCTTTCGGATACCTGGAGCATCCAGGCCGGCCTGCGCTGGATCGACGCGGATCCCGGCGGAGAGCCGCCGCGTGGTTTGCAGAACTTGGACGAGGCCAATCAGGCCTTTCTCACCCTCACCCGTTATTTCTAAACCCCTCCCCTAACGGAAACCTCTCAGCTTGGAGCCTTGTTCGATTCTTTTGTTTGATCCCATCAGGAGCTTGTGATGACACCCTACGACCAAAAGACGATTTCTTCCCGCTTCGCGGACTTTCTGATTGACCGGCCCATTCTCTCCATCTTCTGCGGCCTGTTGCTTGCGGCGGCGCTGATTCCGGGCATCAAGAAAATGCAGACCGATTTCAGCTACCGCATTTGGTTTCGCGAAACCGACCCCCTGCTCGCCCGCTTCGACGCCTTCGAACGCCAATTCGGCAACGATGAAATGCTGGCCATCGCCATGGACAGTCCCTCCGGCATTTTCGATGTGGAGTCGGCCGAGTTGCTGCAAAACCTAACCGAAGATATGTGGCAGGTGGCGGAAGTGATTCGCGTCGACTCGCTCAGCAATTACAACTGGACCCACGCGGAGGGCGATGACCTGATGGTGGAGCCGCTGATTCCGGATGATCGTCCGCTCGACGCGGAAATCCTGGAGGAGCGCAAGGCGATCGCGCTCGCACACGAGGTGATTCCAGGTTACCTGGTCAGCAGGGATGGAGAGGCCACGGTCATTTACGCGCAGCTCAAGCCCGCCATCGATGGAACGCCCGATTTCGAGACCGTGGTCCAGGAGACCCGAGCGGTGGTGGCCAAGTACGAGGGGCAGGGCGATCACCG
>JBGTRP010000145.1:0-11555 GCA_041940685.1 Acanthopleuribacteraceae bacterium | reverse complement strand
GGGCATCATCACGGTGAGCAGGTTTTTGAAAGAATACATACGGAAATGGGGCGATCTGGAGGCGGAAGCGATGTACCTGCCGCTGTTCGGCGCGGGTCCATATCCGAGGTGGGGCCGTTTCGAAGGAAAGTATGTCACAATGGTCAACCCTTGTGTTTACAAAGGGTTGCCTATTTTTCTGGAGCTGGCGAAAAGGTTGCCTCTGCTGCAATTTGCCGCGATCCCCACATGGGGCGCCACCCCCGAAGATCTGGCCGCTCTGGAGCGCCTGGACAATGTGACCTTGCTGCAACCGCGTGATCGCATCGATGACATTTACTGCCAAACGCGGGTGCTGCTGGTCCCATCTCTTTGGGCGGAAGCGTTCGGCCTTGTCTCGGTGGAAGCCATGCTACGCGGGATCCCCGTGCTCGCCAGCGACCTGGGCGGCCTGCCCGAGGCCAAACTGGGTGTCGATTACCTGTTGCCCGTTCGCCCTATCTCCGGCTATGAGCAACGCTTGGATGGGAGACGCTTACCGGTTTCCAGGGTCCCGGAACAAGATTGCGGCCCTTGGCAGCGAGCCCTGATTGAATTGACGAGCGACCGCTCCCGCTACGATCGGCTCTCACGGGAATCTCGAACCGCGGCACTCGCGCATGTAGCCAACCTCAGCACCTTGCCTTTCGAGGGCTATTTGCAAAACTTGAAGCCCGCGCAACCCACCAAGGACGATTCCCGACCCGGGGCGGCCCTCGCGCAAGACGGTTCGCAAAGGAAGCGGCTCGACCGGCTCACCCCTGAACAGCGTGAACTCCTGGCCCTGCGACTGCGCCGCCCAAGGAAACCCCTATCCTCTCCCAGGCCGTCTGAAACGCGGGATTCCTAAGCCATGAAGAAAATCCTATTGATCCAACCGCTTGATTACCTCTTTTCCGCCGGAGGAGCGCACAAGGCCAACCGCCTCGTCATGGAGGGAATGGCCGCCCTTGGGTTTCAATGCCGCGTGATCGCGGCCGGCCCAAAACCGGGAGCCGAGGGCCGGGCTCTTCTGCTGGAAGACCTCGAGCGGTTGAAAATCGAGCCACTCTCCATTTCATCCGAGGCGGTGGTGTATCGGAACGCGGGAGTAGAGGTCCACGCGGTTACGGACGCCTTCCATATGTGCGGAAAAGTAATTTCCCAGATCCGAACGTTTCAACCCGACTGCGCCATCGTCACCGAGGACAATTCATTTTTGTTGCTGGAAGCGGCTCTGGGGGCTGGAGATTCGCCCGTGGTCTGTTGGGCCCATAGCCAGGCGACGCTGCCGTTCGGACCCGAAAGCTTCAAACCCGATCGCGAACGGACCGAACTGATGCGGCGCGCGGCCGGGATTATCACCGTCAGCCGCTACGTCCGCGAGTACATCCAACGATGGGGCGGCATGTCCTCGGTGGTGATCAAGTCCGCGGTGTATGGCGAACCGCCATTTCCCAACCTGGCCCGCTTCGACAAGGGTTCCGTGTTGATGGTCAACCCCTCGCCCATCAAGGGCATCTCCATTTTTCTGGAGTTGGCGCGGCAGATGCCGCGGCTTCCCTTCGCTGCCGTGCCTACCTGGGCTACCCGCCGCCAGGACCGTCTGGCCTTGGAAGCCTTGCCCAACATGGAAATCCTGCAACCCTTCGATGACCTGGACGCGCTCTTCGCGCGGACCCGCGTACTGCTGACGCCCTCGCTTTGGGGAGAGGCCTTCGGCCAAATCGCCACGGAGGCCATGTTGCGCGGCATCCCCGTCCTGGCGAGCGATCTAGGCGGCTTGCCTGAGGCCAAGCTCGGTGTGGATTACCAATTACCCGTTCGCCCTATTGAACGCTACGAGGCCGGATACGACGATCGCGATGTCCCCATTCCCATTATTCCGGACCAGGACATCGCCCCCTGGCAAGAAACGCTGGCGGCATTGCTTTCCGATCCTGAACATTACCGCGGACTCTCACGCCAGTCCCATGAGGCCGCTGTCAATTTTGTAGAAAACCTGGGGTTGGACCCGCTGGTTTCCTTTTTGGAAGAAGTTGCCGCCTCTTTCCGGAAACGCCGCGCTGCCAAAACAAATCCTGAGAAAGGGAAACCGGGGGCTCAGGCGCGAATTGCGCGGATCTCCCCGGAATTGCGGCCGCTCCTGGCCCTGCGCCTGCGCCAAAAACAGATTGCCAATCGCACGCCCGATCCTGAATAACGGACGCGGCCAAGGGAAAGGGATGGGGCCGGGAGAGTGGAGACCGCGCCCCGTCCCAACAGTGGTGGGGACACCGGAGCGCCAAACCGCGAAAAACGATTGTAGACTAACCTCTCGCGTGGAGTTTTCAGAACTTCAAGACGGTAGTGTCAAGTGGAGGGTCAAAGCGGAACCCAACTTTGGGCGGCGCGGCAGGGCGCCCACAACTCATTTTGGTTTCATCTCGACCGGCAGAGCTGTCCCTGTCGCATTCCGCTAAAACTCTGAACGCAAGCATTTAAAGGTAATCCGTTTTGTAACCATTATGCCAAATTCGACTTTTCCAAAATTAGAATATTTAAAAATGGCAACAAATTATTTTTCACATTTATGCTTGAAAATGTGGCTTTTTCTGAAATAGGATTCAAATAGGATGAAGGTTTCACTACCGTATTTCAATTGATCGCGAAGGAACGTAATGCAAGCGAAGGACCCACTTCAAGCGGCATATGTCCATGCTGTCTCATTAGCCGAGATTTTGGCCAAAAGGGCCCAAGCGCAAACTCGGCGGCGCGCATTTGCGATCTTGGATCAGGACGGTAATGAAAAGGCGAACCTCACCTATGGGGAGCTTCACGAACGGGCGCTCGCAATCGCCAGTTTTTTGCGAACGCGGCTCCAGGCGGACAAGTCCCGGCCGGGCCGTGACCCCTCGCCCGCGACCGTCATACTCTTCTACCCTCCGGGACTTGACTACATCGCTGCCTTTTTCGCCTGCTTCTACGCGGGGGCCATCGCCGTGCCGCTGTATCCGCCACACCGGCGCCGGCAAAAGCTGATCGGAAACATCATTGAGAACAGCGGCGCAAAATTGGCGCTCACCACCACCTCTATCCTCAAAGCGGTTACGGGCTCCGATGAGCAAGGCGGCCAATACGGCGCTCTGTCGCTTTTCTCCACGGATGAGCTCCCCCCAACGGAAAATGCGGATGGGTTTACACCGCCACCCCCGGACGCCGTCGCCTTTTTGCAATATACCTCGGGCTCTACGGGCGTTCCCAAGGGCGTCATGGTCAGCCATGCGAACTTGATGGCCAACCAAAAGGCGATCGGCGAGGCATTTGCAACCTCTGCATCGGATATTTGCTTGAATTGGTTGCCCCTGTACCACGATATGGGGTTGATCGGGACCGTGCTGCACGCCGTTTACAGGGGGTTTCCATCGATCCTGATGTCGGCCACTCATTTTATTGAGAGCCCCCTGCGTTGGCTGCGGGGCATAAGCCGCTACCGGGCCAGCCTGTGCGGCGCTCCCAATTTCGCCTACGAATTATGCACCCGGAAGGTGGCGCACCCGGACCTGGAACCTCTGGACCTGCGTTCCTGGAGGACGGCATTCAACGGCGCCGAGCCCGTGTGCGCGGAAACCTTGGAGCGCTTTTCCGAGACCTTTGCGCCCGTGGGGTTTCGGGCCGAATCCTTTGTTCCCTGTTACGGTTTGGCGGAGGCTACGCTCTTCGTATGCGGCGGCCGTCCCGGCCGGTCTCCGCGCGTCCTCTCCGCGGATGCTCGGGCCCTTGCCGCCGGACGGTGCGAGACCTCGACGCAGGAGCCATCCCTTCCCCTGGTATCCTGCGGGTTTGCGCCGGAGGGTCATCACATCCTCGCCGTGGATCCGGCGCGTGGCCGCGTCCTTGCCGATGGGGAAGTCGGCGAGCTTTGGGTTTCAGGGAAAAGCGTGACCTTGGGTTATTGGAACCAGGCAGAGGAAACCGCCGAAACATTTGGCGTGCGGCTCGCCGATGGCGGCGAGGGAACCTTCCTGCGCACCGGCGATTTGGGCTTCACGCGGAATGGGGAATGGTTTATCACCGGCCGAATGAAGGAGCTCATCATTATCAGGGGCCGGAACTACTACCCGCGAGACATTGAGGCGGTGGTGGAAAAGAGCCATGGGTGCCTGTCGGCCGGCCGTTGCGCCGCTTTTTCCTGGTTGTCGGGGGGAGAGGAAAACTTGGCCGTGGCGGTTGAGGTCAAACGAAGTCAGGTGCGGCGTCTGGAGAAGGCCGCGGTTTTCGGAGCGGTTCGCGCCGCGGTTGCGGCCAGCTTTGACGTGAGCGCACGCGCAGTGATCTTGCTTAGACCCGGCGGGCTTCCCCTCACGTCAAGCGGAAAAATCCGTCGCAACGCATGCCGCGAGGCCTTCCTGGAGGGAGCCCTTCAAGCCCTAGCCATCAGCCGTCAAGGCGAGGCCGGCTCGCGGGAACGGCCACCGATCCTCACTCGCGCTGCTTTGGCCGCAACTGAACCCCACGAGCGCGAGGCCCGGCTCTCGGCCTATCTCGCAAACAGGTTATGCGCCCTACTAGGCCTGGACGCCGGAACCTTGGACGCTACCCAACCACTGGTGGAACTCGGTTTGGATTCTCTGAGCGCGGCCGAATTGAGCGCCCTGCTGGAAAACGATTTCGGGGTCCGGCTTTCCCTGGAAAGGCTGCTGGCGGGGCTCTCGCTTCAAGCGGTTACCGAACAGGCTCTGGCGGGTTTGGAAGAAGAGCCCCATAAACCGGAAACCGGCCCCGCGCCCGGAATGGCCGGCGACTTCCCTCGCGTCTCCTTCGAACAAGAGCGGTTGTGGTTCCTCGACCAAATGAATCCGGGCCTGGCGGCTTATCATCTGCCAGCCGCGTTCCACTTGCACGGCGTATTGGATCGGGCATGGCTGGAGCGCTGTTTTCACCGGGTTTTGCAACGACACTCGGCCCCGCGGACCCGTTTCGGGTTGAAAGACGGCCTCCCGGTTCAAGTGATCAGCCCTAGGGAGGAACCCCGAATGCGGTGGGTGGATCTCCAGGGTCTTTCTCCGGCGCTTAGAGAGGAACAATGCTCGCTTCTTCTTGCCAAGGAGGTAAAGCGGCCCTTCGACTTGGCAACGGATCTGTTGATCCGGGTTTTGGGGATTCAATCCGCGAGGGACCGTTTCACCCTGGTTCTTACCGTCCACCACATGGTTGCCGATCTTTGGTCTCTGGACTTGGCGCTTCGCGAATGGGGCGCACTCTATCGCGAGGATTTGGATGACCATCGCATGACCCTGACCGCCCCGGACATTTCCTTCGCGGACATCGCGGTTTGGCAACGGCAGGAATTTGATTCGAACCCGCCCGAGGCTTCCCTTTCTTTTTGGAGAGAACGCTTCGCCGATGCTCCGGCCCGTTCCACGCCGCCCGGCGATCACGAACGTCCGGAGACAGTGAGCTTTCGGGGTGGCGCCCTGGAATTCGAGATCGGGAGCCGTCCCATGAACGCGCTTCGTGCTTTTGCCCGGTCACGCGGGGCGACGCCGTTCGCGGCCCTGATGACGGCCTTCCAAATTGCAATGGCGCGCTGGGCGGGCCAAGAAGACATGGTCGTGGGCATGCCCGTCTCCGGACGGGGTTTTCCCGGTGGAGAGAAGGCATTGGGCTTTCTGGCCTATCCACTGCCATTGCGGCTGCAACTGCATGGCGATCCTTCCTTTGATGACGTTTTGCAGCGGGTCAAACATGCGGTCCTGGAATTGCTCGCCCACCAGGGAACGCCTTTTTCCAAGGTCGTCGAGGCGGTGCGGCCCCCGTTAAGACGGGGATACCACCCATTTTTTCAGGTGATGTTCAGTTTGGTGGACAAACCATTGGAGGGTCCGCGCCTGCCGGGCGTGCAAACGCTTGCCCTGAGCCCCGAAAAAGGCGCAACGGAATTCGATCTTTTTCTGACAGCCTATCGGCAGGACGAACGTCTGCAAGTCAAGGCCGATTACAATGCCGACCTGTTCGAGCCCGAAACCGTGCAATGTTTTTTGCAATATTTCCGCGAAGTCCTGGAAGTGGGTCCCGTCCAGCCGGATACACCCATGAGCGGGTTCCGCTTGCCCGAACCGTTGGCCAGACTGTCGCGGACCAGATCTGGAACCGGAAGGCGTCCCTTGTGCGCCATCGCCGCGAGCTTCACGGCCGAACCGCTTGGCGACGTGCTGCGCTTCTGGGCCGAGCGCCTGGGCCTTGATCTGGAGATCGCCTTTGCGCCCTACCAGCAGGTTTTCCAACAACTCTTGGATCCTGAAAGCCTTTTTTCTCGAAACCGGTCGGGGTTCAACGCGATCCTGTTGCGGCCCGAGGATTGGTTGCGGTACGAGCCCTCGCACACGGGAAGTGACGATCTGGCGCGCAAGCTCGCCCGCCATGCCGAGGATTGGCTTCAATCCTTGAAGACGGCGGCCCCGAGTTTCCGCAATCCCATGTTGGTTTGGCTTTGCCCCGCATCGCAAGCCGTCCTCGAGGACGCGGTCGCCGGACCCGCGTTGGCGCGGGCGCTCCAGCGCCTAAGCTCCCAATTACGGGATCTGGACGGCGTGGTATTCACGGCCGCGGAAAGCTTGAATGCGCAATATCCAGTGGCGGATGTGGAGGACCCCCACACCGATGCCGAGGGCCATGTGCCCTTTACGCCCACCTATTTTGCGGCATTGGGAACCTCGATCATCCGCACGTTCCTCGCGCTGAGCCGGCCGCCGCTCAAGGCCATTGTTCTTGATTGCGATGACACCCTCTGGGGAGGGGCGGTGGGAGAACTGGGCCCACGAGGCGTGATTCTCGACGAGCCCCGGCTGGCGCTGCAGCGCTTTATGGCGGCGCGCCAACAAGAGGGCGTGTTGCTCTGCCTTTGCAGTAAAAACGAGGCCGAAGATGTGGCCGCGGTTTTCCACCACCGCCCGGAGATGCCCTTGAAACGGAGTCACCTCGTCGGAGAACGCGTGAGTTGGCGGCCAAAATCCGAAATGATCGCGGAACTCGCGGATGAACTCAATCTGGGTCTCGACAGTTTTGCTCTTGTGGATGACAATCCCGTGGAATGCGCGGAGGTTCGCGCGAGACATCCCGCCTGCCTCGTGTTCCAACTCCCCTCCGATCCCACCCGAATCGAGGGCTTCCTCCGGCATATCTGGGCTTTCGACCAGGTTCGGGTCACCGATAGCGATCGCCAACGAACCAGGCTCTACCGGCAAAATCGCGAACGGGAAAGCTACAAGACGAGCGCGTCCAGCCTCGCCGACTTCCTCGCGGGCCTCGAATTGGAGGTCAGCATTGCGCCGGTGGCGCATACGGACCGGGTTTCCCAACTCACCCAACGAACCAACCAATTCAACGCCAGTACCATCCGCCGCACGGAGACCGAGGTGCGGGAACTGAATGCTTCTCCAGGAACCTCCTGTTTCGAGGTTTCGGTTCGGGATCGTTTCGGCGATTACGGGCTCGTGGGCGTCATGTTTTGCGATATCCGAAGCGCCGACTTGACCGTGGACACCTTCCTTCTCAGTTGTCGGGTTCTGGGCCGCGGGGTTGAACATCGCATGTTGTCTCATTTGGGCGCGCTGGCCCGCGAGCTGCACCGCCCGCGGGTGGTGGTGCGGTACCAGCCAAGCGCACGAAATCAACCCATCCTCGACTTCCTGGCAGGTTCGCGCGGTGAGCGGTTGGAAGGGGAGGGGTTCGCTTTTTCCGCGGAAGCCGCGGAGAGGTTGACCTACGAGCCGAACCACAACCGGGCCGAAGCCGGGTCTTCCATGAAACGGACCGCTTCCGAGGAGACTCCTTCCGCCCAACCAGCAATGAGCCAATCTCAACTGGAAACCATACTCAGCCTGCGCGAGCCCACGGCGATCAGAGCCGCGGTGGGAGAATGGCGGCGCCAGGTTGGGGCCACGGCTCTAAAAGGGCCGGAGCCCTTCGCCGCACCGCGAAACCCAACCGAGCAATTACTGGCCAATTTGTATGGCGAGGTTCTGGGTTTAGAGCGCGTTGGCGTTCACGACAACTTCCTCGCGCGTGGCGGATATTCATTGCAGGCCATCCAGCTCATTTCCCGCATCCGCGAGTCCTTTGGCGTTGATCTGCCGCTCCACTTATTGTTCGAGGGGCCAACGATCGCCCAATTATCCAAGAATCTGGAAACCCTTCTGATTGAGCAAGCCGAGGAGACGGATCTCGACTCGGTTTTGGGCGAGTTGGAAGGTCTTTCCCAGGAAGAGATCCAAGCCCTTCTGACGGCTGAAGCAGAGAGTCTTTGACCGTATTTCAGGATCTATTCGGTAATTTATGCAACACCCACAATCCTTGCCACCAAACCATTCCAAGAAAAACCAATCCGGCGGACGCCTGCACGAAATATCGCCCGAGAAGCGCCAATTACTGGCCCTCCTGCTGAAAAAGAAGGCCGGCAAGAGCAAGCCGAGTCTTTCTTTTCCGAGGTTGGAGCGGCGGCCGGGCGAGGCGGTAACCGCGCCCCTCACCGCGGGCCAGTTGGGTCTTTGGTCGGTGTACCGATACGATAGGGACAGCGCGGTCTACAATAGTTGTGACAAGCACCGGCTGTTGGGCGCCATGGACTCGCTCGCCATGGAGAACAGCCTCGACGCCATTATGGCCCGCCACGAAATGCTGCGAACCAGGATCGCTGTCATTGACGGCGATCCCGTTCAAATCATCGCGCCCCACCGGCGCCGGCCTTTGCCGCTCATCGACCTGAGCGGAGTGGATCCAGAGCAACGCCAAGAGTTGGCGCGGGACATCCTCGACCGGGAGGGAGTCCTTCCTTTTCAGTTGGAGCGCGGGCCATTGTTCCGCTTTTTATGTTTACGGTTGGCGCCGCGCGAGCACGGGCTGGCATTGACCATTCACCACATTGCCGGTGACGGTTGGTCGACGGGCGTATTCAAACACGAACTACGCCTGGCCTATGAAGCCCACTGTCACGGCCGGCAACCGCATCTGCCAAAGCTCGACATTCAATATGGCGATTTTGCCTTATGGCGGGCGCGGTGCGCGCGAGCCGCGGAACAGGCCGCGAGCCTTGATTTTTGGAAGCGTGAACTGCGAAATGCGCCCCTGCTGGAATTACCCACGGACAGGCCCCGCCCCCGGGTTCGCTCCTTCCGCGGCGACTTCCAATCCATTCGCCTGGATTTGGCTACCCGCGAGGGGCTGCGCGGCCTTGCCGAGGAGGAGAATGCAACTTTTTTTATGGTCCTGCTTGCGCTTTACCATGGGTTTTTGATGCGCTACAGCGGCCAAACCGACATCCTGGTGGGCGTTCCCGTTTCAAACCGGGCCCTTCCCGAAATCGAGCCGCTCATCGGCTTGTTTGTCAACACCTTGGTCATGCGCGCCAACTTGGGAGGAGACCCCACTTTCCGGGCGTTATTGAGACACGTCCGGGAAACGGCTCTGCGCGCCTATGCCCATGCGGACGTTCCCTTCGAGCAGTTGGCCACGACCTTAATGGCCCGGACCGTGGAGGGTTATAGCCCACTTTTCCAGGCCATGTTCGTCCTCCAAGACGCGCCGATCCGCGAGCTTTCTTTCCCCGGTCTGCAACAATCCCATTTCCAATCCGGTCAGCGGGTTTACGCAAAATTCGATGTGACGCTCTCCCTCTGGGAACCGGTTGATGGACTGGCCGGTGGATTCGAACTCAACGCGGATCTGTTCGGACCCGCTACCGCGGCGCGCATGGCCCGGCATTTTCAGAATCTCGCACTCGCGGCAGTGGCCCATCCCGATCGGAGCCTCTCCGGGCTGAACCTGCTCGCGCCCGGGGAGTTGGACCAGATCCTGAATACATGGAACCGTCCTGACAATCCGCTTCCCCCGGGGGCGGGCCTGACCCGGCAGTTCGAGGGGCGATGCGAGGAAATGCCGGAGAGGGTTGCGCTCGTGTTTGGCGAGCACCATCTAACCTACGCCGTTCTCAACGAGCGCGTCAACGGCCTGGCCGATCATCTGCGTTCCCGGGGCGTGGGTCGGGAAGACCTGGTGGGCCTTTGCCTCGATCGGAGCGCCGAGATGGTGATCGGCTTGTGGGCAGTTCTCAAGGTGGGCGGCGCCTACTTGCCGCTGGATCCCGAATACCCCGCGGCCCGCCTTACCTACATGCTCGCGGATGCGAAACCAGCCGCGTTGCTCATTGGCGCGGATTTTTCTTTACAATTGCCCTCCTATTCAGGACATAAGATCTCCCTGGAGCGGCCCTTCCCCGCCGCCGGAAATCCGGAAACCCCGGCGCATCCCTCCCAACTCGCCTATGCCATTTATACGTCGGGCTCCACGGGTCATCCCAAGGGAGTGGGAGTCATGCGCCGGTCGCTGATCAACCTGTTGTGCTCCATGACCGTGCAACCGGGATTTCATGAACGCGACATTCTGCTGGCGGTAACCACGCTCTCTTTCGATATCGCGAGCGCGGAACTGAATCTTCCCTTGCTGACGGGCGGCCGTCTGGTGCTCGCCTCTAGGGAGGTCGCCTCGGATGGCCGCGCGCTCGCCGCGGAACTCGAGCGGCGCCGCATCACGGTGATGCAAGCGACTCCCGCCGGTTGGCGGCTGCTTGTCTATGCGAATTGGCGCGGAAACCCCCACCTAAAGGCGATCTGCGGGGGAGAAGCCTTGCCCCCGGACCTGGCCCGTGATTTGTTGGACCGCTGCGCATCGCTTTGGAATCTGTACGGGCCGACCGAAACGACCATTTGGTCCTCGGCCGGGCGCGTGTTGCCCCCGGCTCCACCCCACGAGGGGAATAGACCTTCCATCCATATCGGTACGCCCGTGGAGCGCACACAATTCTTCATTTTGGACAAAAGCCTGCAAGTATGTTCTCCCGGCATGTGGGGAATGCTCTACATCGGCGGCGCCGGCTTGGCGCGCGGCTACCTCGGTTTGCAGCAACTTACCGCGCAAAAATTCTTGCCGAACCCCTTTGCATGCATGCCGGGTCAGCGCCTGTACGAGACCGGAGACAGGGTCCGTGGGTTCCCTGGCGGCGCCATTGAAATTCAGGGCAGGGAAGACCACCAAATCAAGCTGCGCGGGTTTCGCGTCGAGTTGGGCGAAATCGAAACGGCGCTCACCAACCTTGCCGGAGTGCGGGAGGCGGTTTGTCAGTTACGCCGCGACACGGGTGGGGAACCCGTTCTGGTCGCCTACCTTCTCGAGGATGCCGGGTCCGGCTCCATTGCGGGCGCGGCCCTGTTGAGAGAACAGCTCGCCGACAAGCTTCCCCGCTACATGTTGCCCGCGGCATTCGTCCGCATGGAACAATGGCCGCTCACGCCCAGCGGCAAAATCGACCGCGCATCGCTTCCGCCTCCTGAAACCATTCAGCCAGAAAACGCGGCCCACGCGGCCCGGTCTCCCTTGGAAGAAGCAATGATCGAGCTTTGGGGCCAGACCCTGGGTGTGGACAACATCGGCATCTCCGACCACTTTTTCCAGTTGGGCGGCCATTCCCTGCTCGCCACCAAGTTGGTCACCCGTATTCGCCAAACACTCGGCATCGAGTTGGA
>JBGTRP010000144.1:0-11612 GCA_041940685.1 Acanthopleuribacteraceae bacterium | reverse complement strand
AGGGGCGACTAAAGCGACATTTAACGGGTCGCTGTAGTGTTCATAGACCCGCCTCTTCAAACCGGCGGTCAGGTAGGTGACATTGCCGTGCCGCAGCATGACGCCTTTGGGTTTGCCGGTGGAACCGGAGGTGTACATGATGTAGGCCAGTTGGTCGGGTCGGGCTCCGGACTCGCGGTTCCATGCCGAGGAAGGAGCGGCGGTGGAAGGGAGATCCTCCAGCGGCAAGAGGTCCACCCCGATCTTCGGGAGCCGGGAGCGCAGATGGTTGCGCGTCAGCAACCAGCGCACCCCGGCATCGACCAGCAGGAAGGCCAGCCGTTCACGGGGATAACTGGGATCGATGGGCACGTAGATGGCGCCCAGCTTGAGGATCGCGAGCAGACAGGCCACCATCTCTGGCGTCCGGTCGAGGCAGAGCCCCACGGGTGTCTCATGTCCCACGCCCCGAGCTTCCAGATAGCGGGCGGTTCGGTTGGCCTGGTGGTTGAGCGCGCGATAGGTTAGGCGTTGGTCCCGATAGATCAGAGCGACTTTAAATGGCGTGCGCCGCACCTGAGCCTCGAAAAGCTGGTGGATACAGTGATCTCGTGGATAGGCGGCCTCCGTACGGTTCCAGTCGCGGAGAACCCGATCCCGTTCACGGTCGTTCAGCGGGGAGTAAGTGTCCCAGGCTCGGTCGGGGTCTCGGACCACCGCCTCCAACAAGTGCAGGAGATGCCCTTGCAGGGCCAGCATGCTCGGACGGTCGAAGAGATCCTTGTTGTAGACCAGGGTGCCGTGCAGGCCCTCATCCATTTCCGAGATGCTCAGACTGAGATCGAACTTGGCGACCACCGAACCGCCGCCGCCGGTCCTCAGGCGGAGGCCGGGTAACTCCAAATCCTCGGCGCCCGCGGTCTGCAGCACGAACAGGGCCTGGAACAACGGGCTGTAGCTGAGGCTTCTCTCCGGCCGCAGCATATCCACCACCTGCTCGAAGGGGATGTCCTGATGGGCGAAGGCGTCCAGGGCCACCCGCCGGTTGTGCAACAGCAACTCCCGGAAGCTGGAACCCCGGCCGTCTTCGCCCGAGAGGTCAGAGCGCAGCACCAGCGTGTTCACGAAGAAACCGATCAGAGGTTCGATTTCCTTGCGGTTGCGGTTGGCCACCGGTGTGCCCACGCAGATGTCATCCTGCCCGCTGTAACGGGAGAGCAGCGCCGAGAACAGCGTATGCAACCCCATGAACAAGGTGGCGCCCGCCTCCTTGCAGAGCGCCCGCAAGCCTTGGCTCAAAGGTTCCGTGATGCGGAGGGGGATGGAGTCTCCCGCGTAGGTCTGGATCGCGGGCCGCGCCTGGTCAGTGGGCAGTTGGATCAGGCTTGGCGCATCGGCCAGTTGTTGGCGCCAGTAGGCGATCTGGGCTTCCAGCACCTCGCCGGTCAGCCAGGAGCGCTGCCAGAGGGCGAAGTCCGCGTACTGGATCGGGAGATCCGGCAGGTGGACCCTGGTCCCCCGGACCCGGCCCGCGTATAGCGCGGCCAACTCCCGCACCATCACGCCCATGGACCAGCCATCGGAGATGATGTGGTGCAGCGTCAGCATCAGCACATGGTCGTGGTGGCCCATGCGCAGCAGGGTCACCCGCCATAGGGGGCCCTGAGCCAGGTCGAAGACCAGCAAGGCTTCCCCGTCTATCAGTCTCGCGGCCAGGGACTCCCGCTGGTCCGGCGCGAGGGTCGAGAGATCCAGCAGGCCCATGCCCTGCCCCGCCTCCTCGTGGAAGACCTGAACCGGCGCGCCCTGCTTGGTGGTGAAGGTCGTGCGCAGGGCCTCGTGCCGCCAGAGGATCTCGCGGATGCCGGCCTCCAATGCCGCCAGGTCCAGGGGCCCCGAGAGCCGGAGCGAGAAGGGCACGTTGTAGGTGGGGCTGGGACCCTCCAACTGGTTGAGGAACCACAGCCGCTGCTGGGCGAAGGAGAGCGGGAAGTCCTGATCGCGGTCCCGCGCCTGGATCGGGGTCGGGTCGGGACCCGGGCAGGAGCCGGCATGCGCCTGGATATGGGTGGCCAGCCCCGCCACGGTCGGGGACTCGAACAGCACGCGCAAGGGCAACTCGAGTTGGAACAACTCGCGCACATGAGACATCACGCGTGTGGCCAGCAGGGAGTGACCGCCCATGTCGAAGAAATCGGCGTGGATGCCCACCTGTTCGCGGCCCAGCAGTTCCGCCCAATAGGCGCAGAGCGCTTCTTCCACGGGGGTGCGGGGCGCCACCCGGTCGGGCGCCTCCTCGCCATGGGAGGCGGCCAACCGGAGGAGGGCCCGGCGGTCGGCCTTGCCATTGGGGGTGAGGGGGATCTGGGGCAGCCAGTGGAACTGGGCGGGGAGCATATACTCAGGCAGATGGTCGCGCAGGTAGTGGCGTAGATCTTCACCCAGTCGGGAGCGGGCCTCCCGCGAGGCGGCCGCATCCTCGGGTTCGGCCGTCAGGAAGGCGAGCAAAGCCTTGCCGGAGCCATCCCCGTCAGCCCGGGGTTCCTCGCGCAACAGCACGACGGCCTCGCGCACGGCCGCGTGCCCCGCGAGCACGGTCTCGATCTCGCCGAGTTCGATGCGGAAGCCGCGCAGCTTGATCTGAGAATCCAGACGTTGGAGGAAGACGAGGCTGCCGTCGGTACGGTAGTGGACGAGGTCGCCGGTGAGGTAGATCCGCTCGCCGGGCCGTTCGGCATGGGGATGGGGAATGAAGCGTTGGGCGCTGAGGGCGGGCCGGTTGAGATAGCCGCGAGCCAGGCCCGCGCCGGCGATGCACAACTGACCGGGTAAGCCCACGGCCACGGGGAGGAGGCCGGGATCGAGGGCGTAGACGCGGGTATTGGCGATGGGTGGGCCGATGGGGATGGCGCGGCCCTGGGCCGAGTCGATGGGGTAACAGCAGGTGAAGGTGGTGCTCTCGGTGGGACCATAGCCGTTGATGAGGCGGGTCCGCTTCAGGCAATCCAGGGCGCGGGCCACATGGCGGACGGAGAGCGCCTCGCCCCCGGCCAACAGTTGCCCGACGCCCTGGAGCACCTCGGGCGCCTGGTCGATGACGAGGTTGAACAGGGACGCGGTGAGCCAGAGTACATCGACCCGGTAGCGGTCGAGCACCAGGGCCAGGCTCTCCACGGTGGGTAGGCGTTGGGGGAAGAGGACCAGTCGGCCCCCGTGCAGCAGGGCGCCCCAGATCTCGAAGGTGGCGGCATCGAAGGAGACCGGCGCCATCTGGAGCAGGGTGGTGGAGCGATCGAGACGGGCGAACTGGGAGCCAAGCAGCAGACGGACCACGCCGCGATGGGGGATCATGACGCCCTTGGGCCGGCCGGTAGAGCCGGAGGTATACATTACATATGCCAGGTGATCGGGTTGGATGGCGGGGAGCGGATGGGGTTCGGGCCGATCGTGGTAGGGGACCTCCTCCAGGAAGAGGGTCGGGATGAAGTTGAGCTCGAAGGAGGGCAGGCTCTCCACGGTGGCTTCCTGGGTGAGCAGGGCGGTCAACTCGGCGTCCTGGAGCATGAAGGCCAGACGGGCGGTGGGGTACTCGGGGTCGAGGGGCAGGTAGGCGGCGCCGGTCTTGAGCACGGCCAGTAGGGCGGCGATCAGGTCGCGGGAGCGTTGCAGACAGATGCCCACCAGCATGCCGGGCCGGACGCCCATCTCGCGCAGGTGACCGGCGATCTGTTCGGCCCGTTGGTCGAGGGTGTGGTAATCGAAATAGGCGGTGATGATCCAGGGCGGCTCGCCACGGGGTTCGAGCAGGGCGGTGGCATGGGGAAGGGCGTGTGCGCGGGAAGCAAAGAGTTGAGGGATGCTGGCGGTGGCGGGATAGGCCGCCCGGGTGTCGTTCCATTCATGCAGCGCGCGGGCGCGCTCCTGCTGAGTGAGCATGTCCAGCAGGGAGATGGGTTGTTGGGGAGAGGCGCAGGCGCTTTGGAGCAGGGTCTGGAAGTGACCGGCCATACGGCGGATGGTGGGCCTCTGGAAGAGATCGGTGTTGAAGCCGAGGGTGCCGAAGAGGCGGGTGTCGTCCTCTTGGAGCCAGAGGGTGAGATCGTACTGGGCGATGTCGTGACCGGCGCCCAGGGATTGGCTCTCGATGCCGGGCAGGCGCAGTTCGTCGGCGCCCGCGTTCTGCAGAACGAACATGACCTGGAAAAGGGGTGCGTGGCTTTGGTTGCGTTCGGGCTGGAGGGCATCGACAACCTGCTCGAAGGGAAGGTCCTGATGGGCATAGGCATCCAGGGCGGTGTGTCGGACGCGTTGGAGAAACTGAAGGAAGGGCGGATCGCCGTGGAGCCGGGAGCGCAGGACGAGGGTGTTGACGAAGAAGCCGATGAGGGGTTCGATCTCCTTCCTGTTGCGGTTGGCGATGGGCGTGCCGAGGCAGAGGTCCTGCTGGGAGGCGTAGCGGGAGAGGAGGATGGCGAAGGCGGCTTGGAGGGTCATGAAGGGGGTGGCGCCGGCGTCTCGCGTGAGTTGGCGCATGCGGTGGGAGAGTGGGGCGTCGAGGGTGAAGGAGAGGGTGTCGCCGCGGAAGCGCTGGATGGGCGGCCGTGGCTGGTCGGTGGGCAGAGTGAGGAGGCGGGGCGCATCGGCGAGTTGGTCGCGCCAGTATTGGAGGTGGGCTTGCAGAACCTCGCCGGTCAGCCAGGAACGCTGCCACAGGGCGAAGTCGGCGTACTGGATGGTCAACTCGGGCAAGTCGGCCGTTTTGCCTCGCACCAGGCTTCCGTAGACCGCCGCCAACTCACGGATCGCGATGCCCATGGACCAGCCATCGGATACGATATGGTGCATGGTCAAGAGGAGAACATGGTCACCGGGGCCCAAACGCAGAAGGCTGTTTCGAACCAAGGGGCCCGTCTCGAGGTTGAAAGGCCGTCCTGCCTCGTGCTCCATCAGACTCCCCACCAAGGGAGCGTTAGCATTCGAGGTGATTCCCATCAGATCGACCAATGGGACCTCGGTGTCCCCATGGGGATGGATGATTTGACGCGGTTGACCGTCGATTTCCGCAAAGGTGGTGCGAAGCGTTTCGTGGCGGGCCAAAACCATGGAGATGCTTTTTTCGAGCGTCGCCAAATCCAATTCACCCAAAAGCCTCAGGGCAAAGGGAAGGTTGTAGGCGGTGGATCGGCTGTCCTCGAATTGGTCCAGGAACCACAGCCGTTGCTGGGAGAAAGAGAGCGGCAAATCGCGATCCCTGGGTATGGGTAGGATGGCCGGCGATCCGGTTTTCCGCGAGCCGGCTCTTTCCAAGGCCTCTCGAAAGCCGGAAAGGGTAGGAGCCTCGAACAGGGTTCGTAGGGGGATGTCCACGGAGAGGGCTTCCCGTACGCGGGAAATGACCCTGGTGGCCAGCAGCGAGTGCCCGCCCAGGGCGAAGAAGTTGTCCTCAACACCCACCCGATCGAGTTGGAGAACCTCCGCCCAGATGTCCGCCAACAACCGCTCCATCTCCGTCCGAGGCGCTACATGACCCTGTTGCCGTAGGGCAACTCGCGGCTCCGGCAGGGACCCCCGGTCGATTTTCCCGTTTGCCGTGAGTGGGAAGGCTTTCAAGACCATGAAGACCGAGGGCAGCATGTAGGACGGCAACTTGTCCGCCAGGTAGGTCCGCAAACTTTCAGTGAGATCCTTCCCTTCCTCCCCCGCTACCAGCGTGAGATATGCCACCAGGCGCGGTTCGCCCGCGGTTTCCCTATGAATGGTGACCAACGACTGGCTGACGCGGGCATGCGCATTGAGGAGCGCTTCGATCTCCCCGGGTTCGGTCCGCACCCCACGCAACTTGAACTGAAAATCCTTGCGGCCCAGATAGCGAAGTGGGCCTGGCCTATCCGCCACCTGCGGCAGGATCGCCAGGTCGCCGGTCCGGTAGAGCCGACCGCCCGCCTCATCGCCGAGAGGGTCGGGAAGATAGCTGGCCGCGGTGAGCGCCGGCCGGTTGAGATAACCCCGAGCCAGACCACCGCCGCCGAGGTACAACTCACCGATGACGCCCGGCGGCTGAGGTTGACCGAGCCGGTCCAGCACATAGCCTCGGACATGAGACAGGGGTCGGCCGATGGAGACGGAAGCCTCACCGGGTTCGCAGATGTGTACGATGCTGTCCACACAGGCTTCCGCGGGCCCGTAGAGGTTCACCAGCGGAATGGTTATGCGGTCGTGGAAGAGTCGGGCCAGGTTTGGGCTCAGGGCTTCCCCGCCCACGAAGACCCGTCTCAGGCTCCGGCAACGCCAGAATAGAGGTTCCTCTAGGAGCATGCGCAACTGGGTGGGTACCAGTTGCAGGGTGGTGATGGCCTGTTCACGCAGGACCCGAGCCATGTAGAGCGCATCGCGGTGGTCCGCCTTTTGGGAAAGCACCAACCGGCCGCCGGCGATGAGTGGGGCGTAAAACTCCCAAATCGAGGCGTCGAAGCTCAGGGGCGTCTTCTGTAAAAGGCTGTCTTCACCGCCCATGGGGAAGGCTTGCTGCATGGCGTCTACCATGCGGACCAAGGCGTGGTGGGTGTTGAGGCTGCCCTTGGGTTGTCCGGTCGAACCGGAGGTGTAGATGAGGTAGGCCGCACGATGGGTCCAGTCCGTATCATGGGGAAGGGAGGCCCTGGCCCCATGGCGCCGGGGTTGGTCCAGATGGATCGCGGGCGTGGGAGTGGGCGGCAAATCGTCGGCGATCCCGGTCTTGGTGAGCAGCATTCGGACCTTGGCGTCGGCGACCATGAAGGCCACGCGTTCGCGGGGGGTGTCGAGGTCAAGGGGCAAATATGCCCCGCCGGCCTTAAGCACGGCGGTAATGGCGAGGGGCAGTTCCGGGGAGCGGTCCAGCCAAAGAGCGACCAGGGAATCGGTCCTCAGACCCCGGCCGATCAAATCCCGAGCAAGCCGGTCGGCGGAACGGTGGAAAGTCCGGTAGCAGAGGAAGCGGTCCTCCTGGGAGACCGCGATCGCATCGGGCGTCTTGCGGGACTGGGCCCGCATCAGCTCGTGGATAGCGAGGGTCACGGGCGGTAGGGAAAGGGGCGCGTTCCAGTCATGCAGGAGCCGGAGTTGTTCCCGCTCGCCCAGGATGGGAAGCCGGGCCACGGGAACCTGGGGCGCATGGACCATGCGGCGCAACAGGTTCTGGAAATGGGACAGCAGGCGGGCGATAGTGGCCTGGTCGAAGAGATCGCGATTGTACTGCAAGGAACCGAAAACGCTGTCCTGCGATTCGGTCAGGTTGAGGGTGAGATCGAATTTGGCGGCAACGCGCTGACCGCCGGTGGCGGTGATGCTGAGGTTGGGTAGGTGGAGCGTTTCCATGGGCGCGTTCTGCAAGGCGAGCATGACCTGAAAGAGGGGCGCGTGGCTCATGTTGCGAACGGGATCGAGGGCCTCGACCACCTGTTCGAAGGGCAGATCCTGATGGGCGAAGGCGTCCAGGGAGCGTTGCAGGGATTGTTGGAGAAGCTCGCGGGTGTTGGGACCGGCGGGATGGGGTCCGTTGAGGTCAAGGCGCAGAACAAGGGTATTGACGAAGAAGCCGATCAGGGGTTCGAGCTCCCCGCGGTTGCGGCCGGCTATTGGGGACCCGATACAAATGTCGTTCTGACCGCTGTAGCGGGAGAGGAGCGCGGCGAAGACGGCCTGGAAGCCCATGAAGGGGGTGGCGCCCTCCTGGCGGGTGAGGCGGGAGAGCGCGCGCTGGAGACCGGTCTCGATCTCAAGGGGAAGGCTGGCGCCGGCAAAGGTTTGACGCGCGGGTCGGGGCCGGTCGGTGGGCAATTCGAGCAGAGGCGGTGCGCCACGCAGACGGTCGCGCCAAAAGGCGATTTGGGTCTCCAAAACCTCTCCGGCCAACCAGCGCCGTTGCCAATGGGCAAAGTCGGCGTATTGAATGGGAAGCCGGGGAAGGGATGGCGTGCGGTCTTGAGAATAGGCGCGGTAGAGAGCGGCCATTTCCCGGACCATGACGCCGATGGACCAGCCATCGGAGACGATGTGGTGCTGATTGAGGAGCAGGAAATGGTCGTTGCGGCCGAGGCGCAAGAGGTTCGCGCGGAGAAGGGGCCCGCGGGCAAGGTCGAAGGGCAGGTCGGATTCGACTGCGATGAGCGTGGCGGGCAGGCGGTCGGGCCGCGGGCCGTGGAGGTGGATG
The DNA here is from genome assembly GCA_041940685.1 of Acanthopleuribacteraceae bacterium. Lineage (GTDB taxonomy): Bacteria > Acidobacteriota > Holophagae > Acanthopleuribacterales > Acanthopleuribacteraceae > JBGTRP01. The sequence continues at coordinate 3,442 of JBGTRP010000144.1, read as the reverse complement.
AGGGGAAGGGTAAAGCGGGGCTTGGGCTGGATCACCTGTCGGGGTTGGCCACCGGAGACGGGGAATAGGGTGCGGAGGGTTTCGTGACGTTGGAGGATCTCTTGAAAGCTCCATTCCAGGGCGCGGATGTCGAGATCGCCTTGGAGCCTGAGGGCGAGGGGAAGATTGTAGGTAGAGGAGGCGCCTTCATCGAGTTGGTCGAGGAACCACAGGCGTTGTTGCGCGAAGGAGAGAGGAAGCGCCTGGTCGCGGGGAACGGGGAGGATCGGTGGTGAGGAGGCGGAACCCCGCGCTTGTTGAATCCTGGGGTAAAAGGCGGCGATAGTAGGCGCCTCGAACAGGGCCCGCAACGGAATGTCGGCCTGGAAGACTTCCCGCACGCGGGAGATGACGCGTGTGGCCAGCAGCGAGTGCCCGCCCAGGGTGAAGAAGTTGTCCTCCACTCCCACCCGCTCCAGGTCCAAAACCTCCGACCAGATCTCCGAAAGCAACCGCTCTTCCGGAATTCGAGGCGCCTGGTATTCGCGCATTACCTCAATCGGTACCGTATCCAGGGATGATAAAGCCTGGTAATCGATCTTTCGGTTGGGGGTCATGGGTAAGGACGCTGACAAAATGATGGCGGAGGGCACCATGTAGTGAGGCAGCTTTTGCTTAAGATAAGCGGTAAGGCTTGATTCGTTGAGACCCGGAGCCACCGCGTGGGCAATGATTTGCTTGGAACCTCGATGGTTTTTCCGAACGATTATCGCGGCTTCCCTCACCGAGGGGTGTTGGGCTAGGGTTGTTTCAATTTCGCCGAGCTCTACGCGGAAACCCCGGATCTTGATTTGCCGGTCGATGCGGTTGCGGTAGGTGAATCGACCATCCCTACGTTGAAGCACAAGATCGCCACTTCGGTAGAGACGTCCTCCAGGCAATGGGGAATGGGGATGGGGAACAAACTTTTGAGCGGTGAGTCCCGGGCGATTGAGGTATCCGCGGGCAAGGCCCGTACCCCCGATATGGAGCTCGCCAGAATAGCCCACGGGAAGCAGGCGGCCCAAGGTATCGAACGCGTAGGTTTGAAAATTGGTGATCGGACGTCCGATAGAGGGCGTGCCATGGGTTTCGGTGCAGAGGTCGATCGTGGCGCAAACGGTGGTTTCCGTGGGACCATAAGCATTGTAAAAACGCCGGCCTCCAAACCATGTGCGCACCAACTCTTCGGAAGGGGCCTCGCCGGCTACCACGATATTCCGCAAATGGGGCAGGGGTTCCTTGGGCATGTGGGTGAGCGACGTGGGCGGCAGGGTGACGAATTGGATGTACCGCGAACGGATGAGATTCGCCAGACCCTCGCCCGGCAACAGGGCATCCTGCTCGGCAAGAAGTAAAGTTCCGCCCGAATGGAGTGCCATGCAGATTTCCCAAACGGAGGCGTCGAAATTGGGAGAGGCGTACTGAATCGCCCGATGGCCCGGTTCCAAGTCAAAAATGCGTGCCTGTGCCTCAGCAAGGTTAAAAAGGGATATATGAGAGATCAACACGCCCTTGGGAAGGCCGGTGGAACCAGATGTATAGATGACGTAGGCGGTATGTTCGAATTGAGTGGAGGGGAGGGGGTTGGGAGCAGTGACGAGGGCCCGGGAATTCTCCTCCTCCACCTGTAAATATTGTGGCGCTCCCGCTTCCGGTGGCAAAAACCCGAAGGGCTGCGAATGGTCCCTAAGAATAACAGCAACCCTTGAGTCTCTTACCAAAAATGCCAGCCGTTCCCGCGGGTATTCCGGGTCCAAGGGCAAGAAAGCGCCTCCGGCCTTGAGCACGGCGAGCATGCTCACCACGTACCAAGGAGACCTTCTCAAGCACAAGCCCACGAACATGTCTGGCCGAATACCCCGGTCTCGAAGCCTTTCAGCCAACCGATTGGCGAGACGATCGAGATGGAGATAGGTGATCTGGCGTTCCTGGTAAACCAAGGCGATCGCGTCCGGGTGCTGAGCGGCCCGTCCTTCGAATAGCTGGTGGACAAATTTGGGGTCGGAAGGTTCCACATGGGTATCATTCCAATTTGCGAGAAGCAGGGCCCGTTCCCCTTCGCTCAAGAAGTCCATTCGGTGGATAGGCTGATCCGCGAGGAAGGTGAGGGATTTCAGTAGATTCCGGAAATGGTTCGCCATATTCCGGATCCGGGTCTCATCGTACAAAACGGTGTTGTAAATGATAAAGACGCGACCTTGGGTTTGCCCTTGCGCCACGACCAGGGTCAAATCAAATTTGGCGGGAATGGGCTGGTCCTCCAGTGAAAAAATGGCCAATCCGGGTAGTTTCAACTCGGCGGGTTCCATGTTTTGAAAAACCAACATGGCTTGAAATAGGGGGGTATGGTTGAGGTTTCGTTGGGGCTGGACCGCGTCCACCACTAGCTCGAAGGGTATATCCTGATGCTCAAATGCATGCAGCGTGTTTCGCTGGACCCGCCTCAGGAGCTGGGCAAACGTGGGTGGTCGTGGCGGTAACTCGGCCGACTCCTGCTCTTGGCCCGAGTTCCATTTGGAGGATAGGTCGGTACGCAGCACTAGGGTGTTGACGAAAAACCCGATCAATGGCTCGATTTCAACCTGATTTCGGTTCGCCACGGGCGTACCGAGGCAAATATCCTCTTGGCCACTGTAACGGGATAGTAAAAGACTGAATGTGGCTTGGAATCCCATGAACAGGGTCGCGCCATGATTCTGAACCTGCTTGGAAAAGGCGGAAATGAGCTCGGACTCCAACTGGAAGGAGACTGTTCCGCCTTGAAAACTCTGTAGCGCTGGGCGAGGCCGATCCGTGGGTACATTCAACAGCGCGGGCGAATCGGCGAGTTGGCGCCGCCAAAAAGCGGTTTGTTTTTCTAGAGTTTCCCCACTCAGCCATTGGCGTTGCCAGTGAGCGAAGTCCGCGTATTGGATGGGGAGCTTGGGGAGCTTCGCCCTTTGTCCGGCGATCATGGCGCCGTACAGTGCGGAAAGCTCCCGAACCATTAGCCCAATCGACCAGCCGTCGGCGATAATGTGATGCATGGTGAGCAGCAGCCCATGAGTTCGCGCATCCAGACGCAGCAAGCGGAAGCGTAGCAAGGGCCCTTTTTCTAGGTCAAAGGGCCATTCAGCCTCTTGCAAGGAAAGTTGGCGAGAGTGGATCAGGGCTTGTGCGGATCCAAGGCGGTCCAGTTGGATCAAGAGTAAGTTCCAGGCTCGATTGGGTTGGATGCGGGTCAGGGGTTGCCCGTCCTGCCCAGGAAAGGTAGTCCGCAGCGCTTCATGCCGATGCACGATGATTTCCAGGCACCTTTCGAGAGTAACCAAATCCAAATCGCCTTCCAGAAGGAGCGAAAAGGGAAGGTTGTAAGCGGCGGATTTTTTTTCTTCCAGTTGGTCGATGAACCAAAGTCGTTGTTGGGCGAAGGACAAGAGGA
>JBGTRP010000143.1:0-11621 GCA_041940685.1 Acanthopleuribacteraceae bacterium | reverse complement strand
CGGGCCTGACCGCGTCCGCTTTTCTGCCGGATCCGTTCAGCGGGGAGTCAGGCGCCCGATTGTACGCCACGGGCGACCGTTGCCGCTTCCGTTCGAACGGCGAGTTGGTCTTCATGGGCAGGGCCGACCGTCAGGTGAAAATCCACGGGTACCGCGTGGAGCTGGCGGAGATCGAGACCTCGCTCCGCCATCACCCCCATGTGCGAGAAGCCGCCGTGCTGACCCATATCCATCAAAGCGGCGATCTTCTGCTCACCGCCTATCTTGCAACCGACAGGGAAAGGAAAGCCTGGCCAAGCGTGGAGGAAGCCGTGCGCGCCTTCCTGGCCCAACGCCTGCCCGCTTACATGTTGCCCGCCCGCTGGATGGTTCTCGACCGGCTGCCGCGGCTGCCCGGCGGCAAACTGGATATAGGATCGTTGCCGGAGCCCCGGTCCCTCGGAGCAAAGCGGCCCTACGCCGCGCCCCGCGATGAGCTTGAGTGGACGCTGGTCGGCATTTGGTCCGAATTCTTAGCTGCCGGACAGCCGATCGGAATCTCGGACGACTTTTTCTCGCTGGGCGGCCATTCCCTCAACGGGACCATGATCATGGCCCGCGTGAACGAGACTTTCGCCACCGACCTGGTGCTTGCTTCTATTTTTGAGGAGCCAACGGTTGCGGCCCTCGCCCGTTTGGTGCGCGAAAGACGGGGCTCCGCCGCGTCCGCGCGCCCAATTCCCCGCCTTACCAAAAATTCGGAAGAGCCCGTGTTCCCCCTTTCCTTGGCGCAGGAACGGCTTTGGTTCCTGGAGCGTTTGGAGGGTAGAAGCGCGCTCTATTCGATACCCGCGGCTTTCCGCCTGGACGGTTGGCTCTCGATTAAGAGATTGGAATGCTCGCTTTCCGCGATCATTCAGCGTCATGAAATCCTGCGCACCAGCTTTTTTGACGAGCGGGGAAAGCCTCGCCAGAGGGTCCACGCCCACGAGCCTCTTTCACTGGCGCTCGTCGACCTGGAGGCGCTCGGGCCCTCGGAGTGTGCGAGACAGGCGCGGCGCCTTATTGGGCTTGACGCGAGCCGGACCTTCGATTTGGAGCGAGGCCCGCTGATTCGGCTGTTGCTGATTCGCGCTGGCCTCCGCCATCACGAGTTGCTGGTCAACAAGCATCATCTGGTCTCGGATGCCTGGTCGAATGGGGTTTTGGTGCGGGAACTGGTCGCGCTTTACCGCGATTCGGGGCCACTGAAACCCCTGCCGATCCAATACGGCGATTACGCGGCTTGGCAACGGGATCGGCGACAGATCCGTTCTCATGGCGAACAACTGACCTATTGGGAAAACCAATTGCGGGGCATTCCCGATCTGCACCAATTCCCCACGGATCGGCCGCGTCCGGCGGTGCAGGACTTTCGCGGGGCAATCGAAGGGATTGTTCTGGAGCCCGAGCTTTGTCGAGAGCTGCGCCGTGTGGCTAAGGAATTGGGCCTCACCCCGTTCATGTTGTTGGAAGCCGCCTTTGCCGTGATGGTTCATCGCTATAGTCAGAGTTGGGATGTGGTGATCGGAACGCCGGTCGCCAACCGGGGACGCCCCGAGACCGAGCCGCTGATCGGCTGTTTCGTCAACAGCTTGGCGCTGCGTAACGATATGCGGGGAAATCCCAGTTTTATCGAGTTGGCCGCCCGGACCCGAGCGATGGTGCTGGCCGCGCTTGCGCATCAGGACGTGCCCTTCGAACGCGTGGTCACCGCCCTACAACCCGACCGTGACCTCAGCCATTCGCCGATCTTTCAAATTTTCTTCAACCTGCAGCAGGCGCCCTTGGACGGGCCAGCTCTGCCGGGTGTGCGCGTGCGCCCCTTGGAAGGGGTGAACCAAAGCGCCAAGTTCGATCTCACCCTCACCATCACCGAGCGGGGCGAGGCCATGGCCGCCAGCTTGCAATACGGCGCCGCCCTCTTTAAGGCAAGCACCATCGTCCGGCTCTCCAGACAATTCACCAATCTGGTAAAAGCGATAGTGGCGGATCCGAACCTGCCCATCGCGGACCTCCCCATGATGGACGAGGTCGAACGGCGCTTGGTTTTGCGGGAGTGGAATTGCACGACTCGCGATTTTCCCCGGCAACGCGCCCTGCATCAATGGATCTCTTCCCGGAACCAAAGCGAACCCGACCAGATTGCCTTGGTATGGCGGGGCCGTCATATGAGCCGCGAATGCCTTGAAGCCAGCGCCCAAATGCTGGCGGGCCGATTGCGGCGGGTTGGCGTGGGGCGATCCGCACGAGAAATTCCGGTTGGATTGTTGTTCCGGCGCGAACCAAACATGATCGTGGCCTTACTGGGTATATTAAAGGCCGGCGCCGCATACATTCCCATGGAATTGGATTACCCTTCCCAACGAATTGCCCAGATCGTGACCGATGCCGGGATTGAGGTGATGGTCACCCAGGAAGATCTCATTGGCAGGCTCCCCTCCCAGATCCAGCGGGTCTTCGTGGATGGAGCGGGCGCCTCGGTTGCCAACGAGCCCGCAAGCAGCCTTTCGAGCATGAACGCGCTGGCCTACGTACTGTACACCTCCGGGTCGACGGGAACGCCCAAGGGCGTAGCCATTACCCATCGCAATGTCTGCGTTTTTTTGGCGGCCGCGCGTCATCTGCTTTCTCCGGAGGAAATGGCCGACATGCTGGCCTCTACCTCACTCTGTTTCGATATCTCGGTTTTGGAAATTTTCAATACCCTGGTGAGCGGAAAGGGCGGGTTGGTTCTGGCCGGGAATGCGCTCGAACTGCCCGGGCTTCCGGAGCGCCACCGCATCACCGCCATCAACACCGTACCATCCGCTGCGGAGAGCCTGCTCAGAATGAGTGGTTTCCCGCGTTCTCTGAAGACGCTCTGCCTGGGCGGCGACCGCCTATCAGGCTCCCTGGTCCGGGAGCTCTGCGCGCATATCCCTGGAATTCGGCTGCTCAATTTTTATGGTCCCACCGAGGCCACGGTTTACGCCACGGTAGCGATGACCGGTCCGGATATCGTCGGCGAACCCGCCATCGGACGGCCCCTGGAAAATTACCGCGCCCATGTGCTGGATGCCTTTCTGAACCCCCTTCCCATCGGAGCCATGGGCGATCTCTTCCTGGCGGGAGAGGGTCTGGCGCGTGGTTATTGGCGCAAGCCTCGCCAAAGCGCGATCTCTTTCCCACCCGATCCCTTCGCGGAGGCGCCGGGCTCTCGGATTTACCGGACGGGCGACCTCGCGCGTTACAGGGAAGACGGGGACCTACTCTTTTTGGGCCGGCGCGATCAGCAGATCAAGTTGCGTGGTTTCCGTATCGAGCCGGGTGAGGTGGAGGCCGTACTGCGCGGACATCCCCGCGTACGGGATGCCGCGGTAGCGCTTCTCAATCCGGCCAATCGGACGGGAACGGACCAAGGATTGCTGGTGGCGTGGGTAGCGCTCGCGGATGGGGCCGATCCTTTGTCGACGCCAGTCGCGCTCGGCAGGTCGGATCAGGCGGATCTCCAAGACCTGTTACAGAAAAAACTTCCACCCTACCTGATCCCCTCGATCTTTGTCGGGTTGGAGGCACTACCCTTGACCGCCAATGGCAAGGTCGACCGGAAGGCGCTACCCAGGCCTGATTTCGTCTCCGCGGCTCGGTCCATCGTTCCGCCGCGCACGCCGGTGGAGGAAGCCCTACTGGCGCTTTGGTCGGAGGTACTGAAACTTCCGGTGAAAAGCATCGAGGATAGTTTTTTCGATTTGGGAGGTCATTCGCTACTGGCCACCCAGCTCATGTTCCGTCTAAGGCAAACGCTGGGCTTGGAGTTAGGACTCCGCGCCCTGTTCGAGGCGCCCACGATCGCGGCTCTGGCCGCGCGCATCGAGGCCGAACGCCAGGGACATGCCAGCCGCGTGGAAGACTTCCAGGTGCGCGCCGCGCCCGAGGAACGCCACCGCCCCTTTCCATTGACCGATATCCAGCAGGCCTACTGGGTGGGGCGTGGCGATGCTTTTGAGCTGGGCAACCTGGGCACCCATACCTACCGCGAGATCCACCTGCCCCACTTGGATTTGATCCGTTTCGAGAACGCGCTGCAACGGCTCATTTTGCGGCATGAAATGTTGCGGGCCGTGTTCCTGGAGACGGGAGAACAGGTGATCTTGGAGCGGACGCCCGAATACCGCGTCACGGTTTGGGATCCCGCTGGTCTCGAACAGGACCACGCGGCGCGGGCGCGGGCCGATTTGCGTGAGCGACTTTCGCAAGGAGTCAAGCCAGCCGATCGCTGGCCGTTATTCGATATCCACGCCACCGCCTTGGCCACCGGGTACCGGTTGCATATCCGCATCGACGCCCTGATTGCCGATGGTTGGAGCACGCGGCTTCTGTCGCGGGAACTCCTCCGGCTCTATCAAAACCCGGAGAGCGCTTTACCCGCCTTACGGCTTTCTTTCCGCGATTACGTACTGGCCCTGCGCGCAATGGAAAACGGGGATTGGGCGCGGCGCTGCCGGGACTACTGGTTTTCGCGTTTGGAAGACTTTCCCGGCGCTCCGGAGTTGCCCCTCGCCCGCGAGCCCTCGAGTTTGCAAAATCCAAGGTTCGGCAGGCGCCGCGCCACTCTGGGGCCTCGTGAATGGGCTAGGGTCAAGCAGCGCGCCGCGCGCGCGGGCCTCACCCCCGCGGCCGTGCTGCTCTCCGCTTATGCTCTCGTATTGGAGGGCTGGAGCCAGAGCTCGCGCTTCACCATTAACCTAACCCTGTTCAACCGGCTGCCGCTCCATCCGCAAATTAACGAAATTGTCGGCGACTTCACCTCGGCTACGCTGCTGGAGGTGGATTTGAGGGAGGCCGCGCATTTCACCGCCCGGGCCAGGGAACTGCAGCGCCGACTCTGGTTGGACCTGGACCATCGACTCCTGAGCGCGGTTCAGGTGCTGCGCGAGCTCGCCGCACGCCAAGGAGGGCGGCGGGTGATCATGCCCGTAATCTGCACCATGGTGTTGGGCGGCGCGACCGGTGCGGATCCGGAAGAAGGAAACCCGGTTCAACCGGAAATAACCCGGCAGGCGGAGGGCGAACCCGGTGGCGAAGAGGCCTATTACGGCATGAGCCAAACCTCGCAAGTCTGGCTGGACAACCAGGCATCCGAGCTGGATGGGAGCTTGAGCCTCGCCTGGGATGCTGTGGAGGATCTTTTCCCCGAGGGCATGCTGGACGCCATGTTTGACGCCTACTGCCGCCTGCTGCGGACCCTGTCCGATCAGGACTCGATCTGGGAGGGAGCCTTTCCCGATTTGGCGCCCGCGCAACAGTTGGCGCAACGCGCGTTGATCAATGATACGCGTGGAGTCCTGCCGGATGGGTTGCTGTTCGAACCCTTTTTGCGCCGCGCCGAATCAAACCCGGAAAAGATGGCCGTTTTCGCGCCCGAGAGGGATCTGACCCATGGCGAACTTTCCCGTATGGCCGTTGGGCTTGCGCGGCATCTGCGAAAGCTAGGCGCCGGGCGTGGAGACCTGGTCGCCGTGGTGATGGAAAAGAGCTGGCAACAGGTGGTGGCGGCCCTGGCGATCCCCATGGCGGGCGCGGCTTTTCTCCCCATCGATGCGGGGTTGCCCCGTCAGAGGCGCTTCCTGTTGCTGCGCGATGGCCTGGCTCGGTTGGCGCTCACCCAAAAACGCTTCCTTCAGGATTTGGCGTGGCCCGAGAATGTGATACCCCTTGCCGTGGATGATGGAAAATGGGAAGGATTGGCCGAGGAACCTCTGCCACGGGACACCATCCCCGATGACCCCGCTTATGTGATGTATACCTCCGGCTCTACCGGAGTTCCCAAGGGCGTGGTCATCAGCCACCGCGCCGCGCTCAACACGATCGAGGACATCAACCGCCGTTTTGGCGTGGGGTCGGAGGCCCGGGTGCTCGCGCTTTCCGCCTTCCACTTCGATCTCTCGGTCTACGATGTTTTCGGGCTGCTGGCCCGGGGCGGCGCGCTCGTCATACCCGAGCCAGATGGCCTCAAGGATCCGGCGCATTGGTTCGATTGCATTCAGCGGTATCGGGTCAGCTTGTGGAATACGGTGCCCGCGCTGCTTCAAATGCTGGTGGATTATTTGGAAACCAGGCCCGGTCCGGACCTTCCTTCGCTTAGGCTGATCCTGTTGAGCGGCGATTGGATTCCGCTGAATTTGCCGGAGAGGATCAAGCGATTGAGCCCGGATGCGCGAGTGATTGGGTTGGGCGGAGCCACGGAAGCGGCCATCTGGTCCAACTTTTTTGCCATCGAAAAAATGGATCCCGCCTGGAAGAGCGTTCCCTACGGCAAACCGCTTACCAACCAGAGCTTTGCCGTGCTCGACGACCAATTTCGGCCTTGTCCGGTTTGGGTTCCCGGCCGTCTCCACATTGGCGGCGCGGGATTGGCGCTTGGTTATTGGCGGGACGAGGCCAAAACCCGAAACGCCTTTATTCATCATTCGGGGACCGGGGAGCGGCTCTACCATACCGGCGATATGGGGCGTTATCTTCCCGATGGGAACCTCGAATTCTTAGGTCGCGCCGATTTCCAGGTCAAGATTCAGGGACATCGGGTGGAGTTGGGCGAAATTGAGGCGGCGCTGGGCGGCCATGAGGATGTGCGGCGCGCCGTGGTGTTGGCGTTGGGCGAGGAACGCGGCCAGAAAACGCTCGCCGCCTATGTCCAGCCGGTTGGAAACGCGGAAGTGGATCTGCAGGACCGGTTGACCGTCTACCTCCGGGAACGGTTGCCCGACTACATGCTGCCCGCTACTTTCACCCTTTTAAACGAGCTCCCGCTGACCGCCACCGGCAAAATTGACCGGCAAGCCCTGCCGCGCCCCAACATACGCCCCGTCGATGATTGGGAGCGGCGGCCCTTAACGCCCACCGAGGAACTGATCGGTGGGGTCTGGGCCGAGGTTTTGGATTTGGCGGACCTAAGCCCGAAAGCAAACTTCTTTGAGTTGGGCGGCCATTCCCTGTTGGCCATCCAAATGGCGACTCGGCTACAGGCCCTTTTCGGTTTGAACCTGTCGTTACGCGAGTTTTTTGTAACGCCGACTCTGGCCGACCTGGCGGAGAGTATCGACAAGCGATTGCAGCGGCAAGATGACCGAAGCCTTCCCCCCATCCGGGTCCTTCCCCGCGACCGGCCGCTGCCGCTTTCCTTCGCGCAACGGCGGTTGTGGTTCCTGCACCGCGTAGAGGGCGCGGGCGCCGCCTACCACATGCCCTTTGTCCTTCGGTTGGAGGGAGGGCTGGATGTGTCCCTGCTGAGGCGGGGCATCGCCGCGGTTGTCCGGCGGCAAGAGTCCGCGCGCACCACCTTTGGCGAGCATGAAGGAGTTCCGTTCCAACGGATTCACCCTGACATGGAGCCATGCTTGACCATTTCCGACCTGTCCGGTTTGGAACCCGCGTCGAGGCAAGCACTCCTGAGGCGATTGATGGCGACCGAAGAAGAGAGGTCCTTCGACCTGGGAAAGGGTCCGCTTTTCAGAGTAGCCCTCGTCCGTTTGCAACGGGAGGATCATGTATTGCTGGTGACCATGCACCACTTGATCTCCGATGGTTGGTCCATAGGCCTGTTCATCCGCGAGTTGGCCTCCTATTACGGGGCTGAAATCCGTGGCGCGACTCCCCGTTTGCCGTCGCTCGCCTTTCAGTACGCGGACTTTGCCGCCTGGCAAGGGTCCTGGCTCCGCGGCGCGCGGCTCGACCGCCAAATCGCGTTTTGGAAGGAGCTGCTAGAGGGCGCGCCGGATACGCTGAACCTGCCGCTGGACAAGCAGCGTCCCACGGTTCAGGGGTTTCGTGGAAAGTCCTTTCGTTTCACGATCGATGGCCGGTTGACCACGCGCCTGAAGCATTGGAGCCGCAAGCGAGAGGTGACGCTCTTTATGACGCTACAGGCAGCTTTTGCCGTGCTGCTCTCTCGCTACAGCGGTCAGGACGACCTCCTGATCGGTACGCCTATCAACAATCGCAACCATCAAGGTCTTGAGAAGTTGATGGGGTTCTTTGTCAACACGCTGGTCCCGCGCTACAACCTGGCGGGCGATCCCGGTTTCTCGGAATTCGTGGCGCGCGTTCGCGCGGTTCTGCTCGATGCCTATGCCCACCAGGATCTGCCCTTCGAAAAGTTGGTGGATGCGCTCGCGCCGAAACGCGAAACGAGCCGTGGTCCGTTATTTCAGGTGATGTTCACCTTCCAGGAAAACCCCATGGGCCTTCGCGCCCTTCACGGCCTGCAACTCACCGGTCTTCAGCGGGAGAGCGCCGCCTCCAAGTTCGATTTGACCCTGGGTTTTTCAGAGGTGGCGGGGTTGCTTCAGGGCGTGTTGGAGTACAAAACCGATTTGTTCTTCGACAGCAGCATGCGACGGGTGGCGAATCATGTGGCGGTATTGCTGCGTGCAATCGTGGAAACACCCGATTCGCGGATCAGCGCCTTACCGCTCATGACCGATGAGGAGCGTCGGGCCCTGGTCGCAGAATGGAACGGATGCGGCGCCGAACCCGATCTTGAGGCCGGGCCCGTTCACCAACTCTTTGAGGCGCAAGCCCGCCGAAACCCCGATGCGATTGCGCTTTGCCTGGATGAGGAAACCCTTAGCCATGAGGCCTGTTCCCAGGCCGTGTCCGCGCTGGCCTCGGTTCTGCGCCACCGGGGATGTGGCATGGAAATCAGCGTGGGCGTCGCCATGGACCGGACGCCAGGGATGGTGATCGCCATGCTGGCGGTGTTTGAGGCGGGAGGGATTTACGTTCCCTTGGACCCAAGCCAACCCGCGGCGCGGCGAGCCGCCATCCTGGGAGACGCGCGCCTGAAAATGATCCTCACGCGGGCCCGTTTCGCACCGAGTTTCGCGGAACTGGATTTGGAAGTCATCTGTTTGGACTCGTTCAACCGGGCAATCGGTCATTCCGAACGCCAAGGATTCGAAGATGCTCTTTCGGAACCGAAACCCGAGGCGTTGGCGGATCATCGGCTAGCCTATGTGATCTATACCTCGGGCTCCGGTGGCCGGCCTAAGGGCGTGGCCGTTTCAAGCCATGCGCTTTCCCGGCACTGTCAACGGGTTCGGCGTTATTACGCCATCGAGGCGGCCGATGCGGTGCTTCAGTACAGCTCTTTCTATTTTGATGTTTCCCTGGAGGCCACCCTACCGCCACTGATCGCGGGCGCCCGCATCGAATTGCGGGGGGATGCGCTTTGGACCACCGAAACCCTCAACAACATCTTGCTGCAAAAACGCATCGCGGTCGCGGACCTGCCTCCGTTCGTGCTGCTCCAATGGCTGGAGCTTCGGCGGGCAATGGATGGCGGTCCCGCTCAAAAGACGGCGCTCAAGTTGGTGGTCACCGGTGGCGAGGCGGTGCCGTCCGCGGTTCTCGAACATCGGCGGGCCCTTGGGATGCAATCGATCCGGCTGGTCAACGCTTACGGTCCCACGGAAGCCACGGTAGCGGCTACGGTCCAGGAAGCCGCTACCCTCTCTCCCGCGGGCGCCATTCCCATTGGCCGCGGCTACCCGGGACGCGCGGTATTTATCGTCGACCGTTCTTTAAATCCGGTTCCCATGGGCGTAGGGGGCGAGCTTTTGATTGGCGGACAATGCCTGGCGCGGGGTTATGCCTACCAGCCCATGGCTACCGCGGCGCTGTTCATCCCCGATCCATTCGCGAGGGAACGGGGCGCGGAACCCGGCGCCCGTCTGTACCGCACCGGCGACCTGGCGCGGCTCCTGTCCCAACCGGATGGGAGCGCGGGTTCCCTTGAGTTTCTCGGCAGGCTGGATGCCCAGGTCAAACTGCGCGGGTTCCGGGTGGAACCGGGCGAAATTGAAACGGTATTGGCGCGCCATGAAGCGGTGCGCGAGGCGGTCGTCATTGTCACGGGAGAAAGCTCGGACCGCGGGCAATTGACTGCCCATGTGGTGCCTCGCCGCCTGCACGGCGCACTGGCCGAAAAGCGGGTGGCGTTTTTCCCGTCCGTGGGCGAGTATCCTATTTATGACGAGTACCTTTATTACTCCATGACCCATGACCGGCCGCGTACGGGTAGCTATGAGCGCGCCATTGCACGCGCGGCCAAGGATAAGCTCGTGCTTGACATTGGCACGGGCCGCTACGCCTTACTTTCGCGGCTGGCCGTGGCCGCGGGCGCCAGAAAGGTCTACGCCATCGAGGTGCTGGACCACACCTACCGGCAGGCCAAGGCCTGCATTGAGCGCCATGGACTGGCGCATAAAATCACCCTGATCCACGGTTCCTCCACCGAGGTGGAATTGCCGGAACGGGTAGATCTCTGTCTTTCAGAGGTGATCGGCACGATTGGCAGCTCAGAGGGCGCAACCGCCACGTTAAACGATGCCCGCCGACGCTTTCTCAAGCCGGGCGGGCTTATGATTCCCTCCCGCTGCCTCACCTGGATCGCGGCCCTGCAACTGCCTGATTCCCTTTTACAGGGCCCGCCCTTTTTCGAGGTCCCCGGATTCTATGTTCAACGCATGTTCTCCCTCATGGAGCGTCCCTTTGATTTGCGGCTCTGCCTCAAGAACCTGGATCCGGCTTGCCTGATCTCCGAGACGGGTCTTTTTGAGGATTTAGATTTTGCGGTCCAAAATCCCGAACGCTACGAACGCCCGTTGAGACTCGCCATCCAACGGCCCGCCCGCTTCGATGGTTTCCTGTTGTGGATTCACCTGCACACGGATGAACAGGAACTGGTGGATACCCTCGTTCATCAGGGCAGTTGGTTGCCGGTCTATTTCCCCGCTTTCCATCCCGGGGCGCCGGTAGACAAGGGCGATTGCATCGAGGTGACCTGCCGAGGCGAAATCAGCGCCGACGGCATTCATCAGGATTACGCCATCGAAGGCCGCCTGATCAAGGCCAACGGTCAGATGTTGCCATTTGCCTTCCATTCCCCCCATAAGGCGGAGACCTTCCAGGCAAATCCCTTCTACAAAAACCTGTTTCCAGGCCGAAAACCCCGCATCGCTCGGGAGAGGAGAAAGGAAGCGCTTGCGGATGAGTTAAGGGATCACCTGCGCGAGCACCTTCCCGATTACATGTTGCCCACGCGTTTGCTTTTCTCCGACTCTCTTCCCCTGAACGCCAACGGCAAGGTGGACCGGGCCGCGCTGTCACGGCGTTTGGAAGCCGAAAGGAAAAAGGGAAGCGCGGAAGAGGAGTCCGGCTTTGCCGACAATCCCATCGAGGAAACCCTGCGCCAGGTGTGGCGCGAGGTATTGGATGTGGATCGAATCCTGGGGCGAGACAACTTCTTCGACCTTGGCGGTCACTCGCTGATGGCCACGCGCGTGGCCTCCCGCATCCGCAAGCTATTTCAGGTAGAGGTGGACGTACGCGCCCTTTTTGAGCATGCGCGGCTGAACGATTTGGCAGCACACCTGGCGAGGGTCATCCGTGAGGAACGGGGCCTTTCCCTTCCCAGGCTCGAACCGCGTTCCCGGCCGGCGCGACCGCCACTTTCCCACGCACAGCAGCGGCTCTGGCTGGCTTGCGCCGGAGCGGGCAAACCGAGCGCCTATCACGTTCCCTTTGCCTTGGAGCTCTCCGGTGAGCTGGATATTGCCGCG
>JBGTRP010000142.1:0-11635 GCA_041940685.1 Acanthopleuribacteraceae bacterium | reverse complement strand
GAAATGGTTTGGGCGGTCACCTCGCTTGACTTTTGGCCGTGAACCCGATGGATACTGGACCAGATCGTGGTTTCCGTGGGTCCGTAAAGGTTCCAAAGCCGGCATCCCGGGCCTAGAAGCTCGGCGGCAAGATCCGCTGGCAGGGCTTCTCCTCCGCAAATCATTCGAGGCCTGGACCCGGGGCGCCATCCAGCCGCCAAAAGCATGCGCCAGGTCGCGGGCGTGGCTTGCATCACGCTGGCTCGGTTTCTTTCCAGGACCCCGGCCAGAATGTGTCCGTCGGTGGTGGCCTGCCGGTCCGCGATGACCAGCTTCGCTCCCCTCAGGAGCGGGAGGTACAGCTCCAAGCCCGCGATGTCGAAGGAAATGGTGGTCACCGCGACCAGAATATCGTTTTCCTTCAAGCCGGGTTCCCTTCCCATGGCGCTGAGAAAGTTGACCACCGCTTCATGGCTGATTTGAACGCCCTTGGGACGTCCCGTTGAGCCGGAAGTATACATCACGTACGCCAACCGATTAGGTGGGACTTGCGGTGAGAAAAATTCTTGGTCAGGATTTTGGGGGAGTCTTCCATCGCTGTTCAATTCCAGCCGCTCCACGGGTTCGGTAGGACTTTCCAGGTGCAGGCCTTTTTCTGACAGCATCAGCCTCAGCCCGGAATCCGCGATCATGTTCGCCAATCTGTCGGCTGGGAAAAGTGGGTCCAAGGGCACGTAGAATCCGCCTGAATCCAGCACCGCCAGCAAGCTGACGACCATGGCCGCGTTGCGGTGGGTGTAGATCCCGACCGCCATTTCGCCCCGGACGCCGCGTTCCCGGAGCAAACCCGACAATCGCTTTACCTGGCTGGCCAGTTGCCCGTGGCTGAGGTGGATGGTCTGGCCCCGCTCGTTTTGGTAGCTGAGCGCCACGGCCTGGGGCATTTGCGCGGCGCGGGCGAGGAAGCGTTCGTGGATCAGATATGGTCCTGGCAGAATGGACCCGGTCTGGTTGAAACGCCTTAATAGGAGCCCGCGCTCCTCGGCATCGAGTAACTCGACATCGCCCAGGGTTTTTAAGGGCGATTCCGCGAAATCCATTAAAACATTCTTGAGGTGGTTGGCCATTCTCACCACCCTGTCGCGGCGGAACAGAAGTGGGTTGTATTTAAAAAAGAGTTGGCAGCCGTCGTTAATTTCCAAGGCTTCCAGCGTGAGATCGTACTCCCCCGTCTGTTGAACGGAAAAGATGAGTTCCATGTCCAGGTAGGATGCCTCCTGGCCTTTTTTCTTCAGCTTTTCAATCACAGGGTCGCGAAAGGCTTTAAGCCAATTGTGGTACATGAAACAGACCTGAAAAACTGGCGCGACCCGTTGGTCTTCCTCGATATCGAGCTGACTGGCCAAGAGGGAAAAGGGATAGTCCCCATAATCAATGGCGTCTAAAACCCTCTCTCTATTTTGGCGGGCCAATCCCAAAAAGCTTTCTTTCTCCCCACAACGGGAGCGAAGCGCCGCCATATTTACGAAATAGCCCATGGTCCGCTCGAATTGGGATTGAGGCCTTCCCGAAAGCGGCGTGCCCACGACAATATCCTCCTGGCCGCTATAGCGAAAAAGCAGGCTCTGAAAACCCGCCAAAAGGAGTGCGAACATGCCCGTTCGTTCCCGCTTCGCCAATTGTCGAAGTCGATCCAACAGGCAAGGGTCTAATTTGGTCAGGTGGATATCGCCCTCGAAGACGGCGATTCCGGGACGGGCAAAATCGGTGGGCAATTCGAGTTTGGCGGGCGGTGGTGAGAGCGTTTTCAGCCAATAATCACGGGCTGTCTCGGCTCTCGATGAGGTCAGCATTTTCTTTTGCCAACGACAAAAATCAGCATAGGCGCCGCCGACCGGCTCCAAATCCGGTTCTCTGCGCTGATGGCGGGCCGCGTAAATTTCGGACAGCTCTGCAATCAAAATACCCAGAGAGCCGCCATCGAATATCAAGTGATGCGCCACTACCAGCAGAAAATGATCCGCGGGTCCGCGGCTGACAAAATAAAGGCGGATCAGGGGCCCCCTTGCCAGGTCAAAGGGCTCTCGAACGAGGCGTTTGAAGAGTTCCTCGGGCGTTTCCTCCTTTTCCCTTGGAATCTGCATCCTCTCCATGAATGGTTTCTTTCCAGCGAAAAGCCGGCCGATCGGTTCTTTTTGGTCATCCACCACGTGGCTCCAAAGGACAGGGTGGCGCGAAACGACTTCCTGAAATGCCTCCTCCAGGATGCGGTCATCGATCTTCTTCTGAATACGAAAGGCCGCGGGCACATGATAGGCGTAGCTGGTCGGCGCGAATTGATGGAGGAACCACAAGCCTTTCTGACCCTCGGAGAGGGGGTAGGCCATGGGAGCGCCTTTCATGCCCGCCCTGTCGCAAGGCGTCTTGGCTTTGGCGAGACCTTGCCCGGGCGCCAGCACAAACCCAACTTCCATCCCCCCACTTTTTCGATGGCCGGCCATTACGAAGGGCGCGTGAGGCAAGTCCATGCGCGCCTCTTTCTCTCGCCAACCGCGCAACATGCCGCATAATCGCCCGAGTATTGAATGCGCCCCCACCGAGCCACGGCCTTTGTTCTGTCTCGGCTGGTCTCCATACCCCGAGGGGCATCCCTCATCAAGCTCCAGGGAGGTGATTTGATTTGCATCGATCGGGTTTCGGATGGTTTTTAAACCGAAAAGACCCGCCTTCCGCAGGGTGCGGCGCATGCGCGTTTGGGATGGGTCTTCCTCATTCTCGCGGGCGGAACGGCCCGTGTGAGCGGCGAAGCTGCCGAATATATTCGCGTAAATTCGACTACCGGCGGACCGGGCCGCGCGTGAAGACAGCAGATAAAGAGCGGTGTGGGGTTCCTCTTGTCCCTTTTTCTTCCAGCATGGAAGCTCCGCGACAATGGCCGCGGAAAAGCGTTTCCCGCGAATGCCCTCACAGGCCAGGTGGATCGCGGACAGGGCGGAGGAAACGCCACAAGAGACCACCATGCTTGGACCTTGAAAACCGAATTCATGGGAGACTCTTGCCGCGGGAATTCGGGGCGTACTCTGTCCGCCGGACTGACGGGTACAGGCCAGAAAAACGGCGGTGTCTTCAAACTTTGACAGGCGGCCGGGAAGAGCAAGCGATTCCGCGTCGCTCATGGCGCTTTGGATCGACCGCGTAAGGGAAACGAACGGCGCTGCTCGATCTCCGCCAGATTTGCCTGGACCGGAATCCGGCGGTTCGCAACCTGGAAGGATTGCAATTCCCACGATGGCGATCGGTTTCGAGGAAGCTCTCGAGGCTTGAGAGACCGATTCTCCTTCCCGTATTTCCGCTATCTTCGGTTCTTCCCCTGGTTTCCCTCCCGAAGCCGATCGCATTTGGATGATGTTTCCGGATGAAGCCATGATTAGGGTTCCTTAGATATCGGAGCCGGCCCCGTGTGGAAAGGCCGTATTCCCTCGCTCGCCACGCCCCTTTTTGGGAAGATTCGTATTATTTCAAGAAATCCAAGCGGAAAAAAAGTTTTTTTTAAAACAACTCAAAAAAATAAAGGTTTAAAAACAAAATGAAGTCCTACTAATCCTAGCCAAGCTTTCACTTAGAAATAGTATGAGAACATGATTCGGAAAATTTGTAAGCTAGACAGTAGCCCTCCATTTCTGAAAGCTTTTATATTGATTTGAATAATTAATTTTCAGTTGACCTTGAATGATAATGCGTCTTTTGGGGAAACTTGCTCTCTCATTCAAGTTATACTTCAATGCGCTTGCAAAGATTTTTGCTTAAATCAATCCTCGGCCGGAAGCACCGCGCCTCCTCATGAAAATTCCCATCCAAAGGAGCGCTTTATCCGTTTTTTTCGAGGAGTTGCTTTCGATAACATTACTCAAAAACCCTTGGGCGCAATGAATAATGCTATTCTTAGATACCCTGTTGATCTTAACATAAGCTATGGGGACGCCATTTGGCTCAGGCAATGAATGTGATCCACTTAACGCGTCGCGGCTGCTTCTCTCTCAAAAGGAAAACGCCCTTCTAGCCACCTAGCCTCTTGGCGGAAAATATCCACCCCATTAGGACCCCAGTTTCCCCCTGACACCCTTCTCAGATAGCGTCGATAATTCGTGGCTAAAAAATATCAGGCGCAAAATAGGTGTTTTTCCCTCCTGTGATTTCGTGTTCTTTGTGGGTAAAAAAATGCGTTTCTGGGCAGGCTCGAACTACCAGCAAGTGGAGACGGCCATCGGGTTTAAATTGTAGAACCCAATGTTGCCTTTTGGGCCCCTGGTCTTGGAGAAAATCAGGTTCAGGCTTCGCTTGGAGAGGTGCGCCCATTTGGCCGATTTGTGCGGCGAGGTTCTTCATTCAACATGGCCGGTTCAGACTCATGGGGCGGTAACGCCCAACAGGGAACCGGATGAACCAACCATTTTAGATTTCCGGGAATATCTTTGAACCATTTCCCATAGAGGGGGCACTTATGGGTATAGAGACACTTCGCGAGCCAGGGAGGGTTGGTATGCCGATTCTTCGGGACAAGGATTCCTTTCAAAATCCGAGTAAAGGAGCGGACCCACGCATGTGTGGACGGATCGTGGCCATCACCGCAAAGCCGAGGGCGGCGGGGCCACGATGGCTGATTCGGACGGTCGCCACGCTGATGGCCATCGGCCTCGGTTTGTTTTCCGCCGCGACTCCCCCCGGCCCGACCCCGCAACAAGAAACGGTCATCGAAAAATGGACCCTGGGCCTTTCCGCGGAAACACTCGCCGAGAAAATCGGTTGCCTGGAATGTCACGGCCCCCACAACGATCTGGGCCCCAGCTTTCGCGATATTGCAACCCGCTACAGGGACGATGACCGTGCGCGTGAACACCTACTCCGCATCGTCAAGCAGGGTGGGAAAGGCAACTGGACCGCGGTGAGCCGCGGTATGCCCATGCCGCGCTACGGGGAACGCCTTTCCGAGTCCCAAATCCGTCGCCTTGTGGATTGGATATTAGAACGCTGAGCGGGGGTTCCGCGAAATCGTGTGGGCAGGTAAAGCGAGGAGGACGCCTCATGTGGATGAACTACAGAATTGCCAAGCTCAGGATCGCGATTCTGATCATCGCGTTTCTGTCATGTCACGCACATGCCGCCGACCTGAAGGTTATGAAACAGGGCCTGGGTGGGGGCAGGATCACCTCGTCATCCGGCATCAACTGCGGCGCCGCCTGCGATCTCAATGGGGTTTCGGGGACGATTATCCTACGGGCTACCGCGGATTTAGATTCCACCTTCGTCAGGTGGGAGGGCGATGGCGCAACCAATCCCAGCTCTCCGTTGGAACGCACGGTGATCATGAGTGAGGACCGCGCCGTACGGGCGGTTTTTGCACTGAATTTACCGATCAGGCCGCTCACCGATTTCACCCCGAGCGGGATCCGGAGGTATCTGGGCGATCCCCGCAACGCACAGGTTACCAACCCGGCCCGCTTCCTCAGCGCATTGCCGCGGGAGTTTCGACAGAACTGGATCTTGATGTCGCGTTCGGAAAGCCTGCAGACGGGCACCGCCCAATATCCGCGTATTTTACTGCCTAGCGCCGACGCTCGTTTCGTGTTCTCCATCGGATTGAATACCGGAATCCATACTTCGTTCCCCGCCTCCCATCACAATGCGGTGGAGTACATGCAATGGGACGCCACCGAGAAAAACTTTCGCTTTCACGAGATCGTGCTGTTCGAGGTTCCCGCAATGGGAGGTTTCCCGTTGCGCCCCAGGGGCATTGGCGAAGACGATCCGAAATGCACCAAATGCCATTCCACCCGCAATGTGCCCAACAACAGTCCCTTTGGCGGCACGGACGGCATTCCTCCAGGCACGGTTAAGACGAAGAACAAGCCGAATTGGGACGCCTACGACAGTTGGGGCGGGATGTTGCCCTTCAACCGCGATCGCATCTACCAGGGATCGGTGGAAGCCGCCGCCTTCCGGAGTTTTTTTAACCTCTGGAACTGGCGCGGCAGCGTCCAAAATGATGCGATCAGGTCGTTCCTCGAACAGCTCCAACTCCAGTCGTCCGCCCCTGCGCCAAGTCCCCACGCCATCACCCGCAATACCGATGAGACCACCGATACGGGACATATCGTTTTTGGATTCGATGGGCTGGCCCCGATCGCGACTACCACCGCGACGACCAATCATTCCTTTGGCAGCCCTTCCCCCGGCTCCCTCACGCTGACCCAGGGTGGAAGGTACGTGACCCTGCGTCATTCCAATCCCAACCCCACGCCCAACAACGACGATTATATGAATCCCGCCTCCGACGAGGGACGTGGGGTCCAGTTCTTCGACCTACTCGCCGGATTTGACGGCGACCTCAACCACCAGCGCATCGCCGATGAGTTGATCACGCATCGTTTTGCCACCGGCAGCGTGCCCATCGACGTGCGGCCCATCGCCCTGGCCATTTCGCGGGGTCTCTTGAGCGTCAATGCGGCGACCAATTCGGTCACCAGCACGCCGGAGCTGACCAACAGCCTGGCCTTTTTTAATGCCCGCCATGGGATCACCGGCATCAACGATCTCGTCGCCGACACCAGGAGCAGGGCCAAGAGTCTGCCGCGCAGGAAGGCGGATATTCAGCGCTTGAACCTGGATCGAACCTACACCGACTCGGGGGGCGCCGATGGACCGGACCCCTACCTCACGGCGGCGGAGAATGGGCTGATCCAAGAGTATTCCCCGAGCACGGGAACCTCAATCGACAGCCTGCGCAGGGAAGTGTTCCGCAGGCCGCTGGAAGGGTTCTCCAGCGCCGACTCGATTAACGGTTCGCTGTTCGTGGATCGCGAGG
Source organism: Acanthopleuribacteraceae bacterium (assembly GCA_041940685.1). Taxonomy (GTDB): domain Bacteria; phylum Acidobacteriota; class Holophagae; order Acanthopleuribacterales; family Acanthopleuribacteraceae; genus JBGTRP01. The sequence continues at coordinate 4,794 of JBGTRP010000142.1, read as the reverse complement.
TTTACGGTTACAACACCAACCGGGTCGCCCTGTTCCGCTACTTTTTAGAGCCGCTGGGCGTATCGGTGGACAAATGGTCGATGGGGGTCCGCGGCCGCTCCCGAACCTATACCTTCGCAGATGTGTTTCAGTTCTACATCGGAGTCTTTAATGTGGAATTGAGGGCGAGCTTGCTGGACCCGACAGATCGCTTTCCGGGCTTGACGGATCCCGACGACAATGCCCAACTCATCGCCGCGGTGGACCGGATCATCGGTTCCCTCCCGCCGGCCAACGCCATGCCGACCTATACCGACATTCAGCGCATTTTCAACAAGGGTTGTATCGAATGCCACGGTGATTTGGATTATCCGCCCTACAGTAATTCCTTCGGCTCGGGGGTGTACCTGGCCGAGGAGGAGTCCCCAACCGTGGTGATGCCCGCGCTGAACTCGCGTTTGTTCCGCTCCAATCGGTTCGCAACCAATAACCGGAACCGCATTTTCACCTTGATTACGCGTACGAATGAGTACTGCAACGTTCCGCTGGGGGGAGGCATGATGCCCTGCGGCGGGCCTCCGCTCAGCCAGGCGGATGTGGAAACTTTCCGCCGCTGGATGAACGGTACGCCGACCCCGCCCTTTACTCACGGCGACCCCCACATCAGGACCGTGGATGGGGTGCGCTACGATTTTCAGGCCGCGGGGGAGTTTGTGTTGCTACGCGGCATAGATGTGGAGTTGCAGGCGCGCCACACGGCGGTGGCGACGAACGCTCCGCTGGGACCCAACTCCCACACCGGGCTCACTTCCTGTGTCAGCATCAACACGGCCGTGGCCCTACGGGTGGGCCCGCATCGCATCACCTACCAACCAAGTTTGGATGGAACCCCTGATCCGGACGGTCTCCAACTCCGCGTGGATGGGGAACGCGTGCAATTGACCGGTAGGGGGATTCCACTTGCCTCCGGCGCGCGCGTGATCCCAACCACCGCGCCGGGCGGAATCCAGGTCGAATCGCCCGGCGGCGCGGTCATCGTGTTGACCCCCGGCTGGTGGGCGCATTACGGGCTATGGTACCTGAACATCGACACACGCGGCGTGCGTGCCACGAGGGGGTTAATGGGCGCGGTCGCACCGGGTAACTGGCTGCCCGCCATGCCCGACGGGATCCACCTGGGACCCCGGCCGCGAGACCTGAACCAGCGCTACGAGGTCCTATACAACCAGTTCGGCAACGCGTGGCGGGTCACGGATGCGACTTCGCTCTTCGATTATGCGCCGGGTGTTTCCACGGAAACGTTCAGCCCCGTGGATTGGCCGGGTGGAACCGCCCCCAATGCCTGTGTGCCCCCGGCAACGGGTGCGCCAAAGCCGCCACAAAAGCAGATATCCCTGGACGTCGCGGAACAACACTGCGGCGACATTGTCGATCCGGACCGGCGCTCTAACTGCGTGTTGGACGTGGCCGCCACGGGCGAACTCGGCTTCGCCGCCACCTATCTATTGGCGGACAAGATCATGAACAATAGACTGCCCGCCATCCCCGTGCTCGTCTTCCCGGACGAGGGCGCCCTAAACCTGGCCGCGCCGGTGGACTTCGCTTGGCGTTCAACCACGGATGAGGATGGCGATCCAATCGCGTATCGCCTCTACGTGTGGCCCATCGACCAGGACCCCAACAACAACGAGGCGGCGCCGGTCCCCCCGGCGGCTTCCAGACCCATGCAGTGGGTTCTATGGTTATGTTTGGCGTTCGGCCTGATCCTGTTGCTGGTTAAGAAGAAATTGACCCTTTCAGGCCTGGCCCTTGCGATCCTGATCCTACTGGTCCTCGGTTACTACTTCAGTCGCCTCGCCAGCGGAAGGGCCATGACGATCACTCACCGGATCACCCAACTGGAACCGGGTACATCCTATTATTGGAAGGTTTTCGCCGAGGACGGTAAAGGCGGCGCCGTTGAGAGCGAAACCCGTCGCTTCGAGACCAGCGAATGAGGATGACCTTAAAAAGTATAGGAGATGGGTTGGACAGTGTGCCGTTGGCGGCTGGGGCGGGCCCCGATGGATCGAAGCGTAGGGTTGTCGAATGAATCGAGTCCAGGCGGCCTCATGATCGTTTGACGGCTTTACTTTTTATAGCGGCCGCTCGTTTTGGCCAATAAGCGCGGCGCCAAATCTAAGTTTTCAAAAAAGCGCTACACAAAGAATTCTTTCCAGGACATACAAAGCGGGATTCAAGCTGGCAATATTGCTGACCCCATCTAAACATGCGGATTCCGGCCCTGGCTTACCCACTCAACCGGTGCGGCAACTTGGCTTTTGTCCGTTCTATGCTTAACGGAATTGTGGAAAGGGCCTCAGCGGCGGGCATAGGTGACCGCGGTTGCCGCATCTCTATTGAAAAGTAAAATTCGATTGGCGTCGAGATCGAAGCCATCGGCCTCCATGGGCAAACGCCAGCAATGATGAAGCCGACCATCCGGGGATATTACCGCCAAAAGGCAAGCCGGCTCGGTCCCATCGGCGTTGAAGAGCAACCAATGTTGCCCTTCAAAGGTGCGAACCGCCCTTGCGCGCAAGCCACCCGACGCGCCCTTCACTCCAAGTCTCAGGGCAAGCTGAATTTTCCCCTGCGCATCGAAATGATAGAGGGCGCTCATGTCCCGCAAAAGTGCAACGACCTCCCAATCGTCGGTTGCATCTAGCAGTGGGGGAGTGTTGAGCGGGGAGCCATCCGCGTTGGCAGGCAAGTGGTAGGCGCCTAATCGCCGGTTGCGCGCATCCACGCGGATGAGCATGCCCGGACTGGTAGGAGCGGAGAGGAGGAATTGAGGGCCGGGTCCGCTGAGCGCCGCGGGCGTGGGCGCCTGAAAGGCATTGCGGAAGACGCCATCCATGCCGAGCGCCAGGATTTGGCCGTTGTTTCGGTTGGCCAGGTACATGTCTTTACCGACGAAACGGATGGAGTCTGGATTTTTGATGATTTCATCCTTTCCGCCATATGCGCTGGACCCCATCATTCTCAAGGCCCCCCGCACGCCCTCGATGGCGACTACCAGGTCGCGCTCCGGAAAACTGAGGAAAATGCTCAGGTCCGGCCCGATGGCCGCGTCGCCGATGGGCCCCAATCCTCCTTGCGCTACACCTATGCTTTCACTTCCCTGAAAGCTCAGACCACGTGCGGGGAAGGGAAGTGGCGCCGCGATCGCGGGCAGCAGGATCTCCCGCTCCGGAATGGGTTGAAGCTGGATTTGCGGCGCGCTCGTGGACGCCTTGCGTTCCCGATCGGCGGCCGGTTCCGAGTGATTTGAGGATGGAGGCATACTCCCGCAAGCGGTGAGCCACACAAGCGGGCACAGACAGGCCAAGGCGAGCCGGGATCCAAAACGCCGCATGCGGTTAAGCTCCCCGCTCCCCGGAGTCGTTGGCCAGGCGCTGGACCCAGGGTTTGCTCACATAGCGCTCCATCTGATCGGGAAACACCGTGACCACTGTTTTACCCGCGCCTAGCTTGGCGGCCAATTGCGCCGATGCCTCCAAATTGGCGCCGGAAGAGCCGGCCGCGAGCAGGCCGAAATGATGGGCAAGCTGCGCGCAACGCTTGAAGGAGAGAGCATCGGGAATGTCCACGATGCGTGCGGCCAGGCCGAGATCGAGGTTGTTAGGCACAAATGAATTGCCGATGCCCTCGATTTCATAGGGTTTCTTCTCTCCACCGCAAAAGACGCTGCCCTCCGGCTGTACGAGCCAACATTCAGCGTCGGGATTGTGCCTCTTCAGCCAGCGGGAAAGACCCGTGAAGGTGCCGCCCGTGCCCGCGCCTATGGCCAAACCATCCGGATAGGAACCCAACTGCTCGCGAATTTCCGGGCCGAGAATACATTCCGCTTGGTCGGGATTGGCCGGATTCTCGAACTGGCGAACGACAAGACAATCGCCATGGGAGGCCGCGTAGTCCAGCGCGGCCTGCATACAACCCTGCATGCCGAGATCCTTGGGAATTAAATGCACCTCCGCGCCGTAAAGGCGCATGGCGCAAATTTTTTCCCGGCTCATGCGGTCTGGAACAAAGAACACCGAGCGATAACCCTTTAGGTTGGCGACTAGCGCGAGGCCGATCCCCGTGTTGCCGGCGGTTGCATCGAGAATTGTCATACCGGCTTTCAGTTGGCCGGATTTTTCAGCCGCTTGGATCATCGCCAACGCGGGCCGATCCTTGATGCTGCCGCCGGGATTGAACATTTCCAACTTGGCGACCAGCCGTGCGCTGCCCTCTGGTAGGATGCTGGAAACATCCAGCATCGGCGTGTTTCCAATCAGGTCGGTCAGGGAGTGCAAAAGCATGCAGCAGGTACCTCCGCGCAAGGGCTCAGGCCAATAAACGCCGCCGCCCAAACTTAAGTTCAACCATCTCCGCGCGGCCGCCCCCAATCATGTATAACAAACCGGGGAATCCTGCAATCTTTTTTCCGTTCCGCCGCCACCCTCGCGCGTGGCGTTCTATGATTTTGGGACGCGTTTCCCCGAGAAAAAGTCGGATAAAGCATTGACCAAAAGGAAAAAAATGAATAGAATGCCCGATCTGACAGCGTGACGTGGAGGAATGGCTGAGCGGTCGAAAGCGGCGGTCTTGAAAACCGTTGAAGGTTTACGCCTTCCCAGGGTTCGAATCCCTGCCTCTCCGCCATTGCGCCTGCGCCAGTCGTTGCGGTGCCAAACTAAAGGTATACCTGCGCAAGATATCTCTGCGCATCGTCAGGGGGCGGTCGCCGGGCTGCCCGGCCCGCGGCGTCTGCCGGTCCCCGGGGGGGCT
>JBGTRP010000141.1:0-11674 GCA_041940685.1 Acanthopleuribacteraceae bacterium | reverse complement strand
ATACAGGCCTGAGCCATCGATCCGTATCCTGGCCCTGGGTGATTCCTACCAGGCAGCTCTGCAAGTGGATTACTCCCAGAGCTTCGTCGCGCTGATCGAACAACAGCTGACCCGGGAGCTCGGCGAGGCCGTCCAGGATGACGAGCGAATTGGCGTGGCCTTCCCAGCAACGGGCCATGGAAAGGTCTACCTTGGCGATCTCCAGGGTCATGCGCCACAGGCTGAGCGGGTCTCCGCAAACCGGTCCCAGCCCCAGGCCGCCGAAGCGCTTGGGCACCGTGGGCGCGTGGAGCTTGGAGCGAAACAAATCCTCGAAGTTCTCATGGGGGAACCGGGGCTGGCGGTCGTAATCCGCCGCGCGGGCCGCGAATTTTTCGGCCGCCAACAGGCGCATCAGTTTCAAGCTGGTTTCGCGGTCTTTCAGCCCGGTCGGAGCGGGCTTTGTGCTGGCTTTATCCATGTCGTGGCACCTCGTGGAAGGAATCGAATCAGGGTAGGGTAGTGGAGCCGGTCATTTTGGTCTTCATGAGAAGGTCGTGCATGCGATGCAACACGCGGGTGGCCAGCGGCCTTTCCACCGCGAAGGAGATCCGCATCTCGGAGCAGAAATAATGTTCGGGCCTGACGCTCATGGAGGCGAACAGCTCAAGCACCCTGCAGATCGCGTCCGTGCCGAAACCCACGCCCGCGCCCACCACGGAGAGCAAGGCCAAATGGTCCTTGACCGAAAGGCCCACCGCGGGATTGCCGCCATGGATTTGGGCGACCAATTCGCGCGCATCGTTCAGATCGTCCTCGGCGATGATCAGGCCGCATTCCGAGCCCCTCTCCCAAATGGAGCGCACGGCGATGCCTCGGTTCGCAAGCGCGACAATGAGCGAGAAATGATCCCCGGGCTCCGTTCTCGCCAAGGTCAGCACCACGATCGCCTCTTCGAGGGTAATGCCCGTCACCCGGTGACCGCCGATCTCGCGGGTAGAGACGGTCGATCCCAAGCGCCTGGAGAAGCTGGAGCCGATATCGATGGTAACGCCATGCCTACTGGCGAGTTCGACCGCGGATGCCTTGAGCACCTTGGCGCCGTTATCTGCCAGCTCGAACATTTCCTCGAAACTGAGGGCGGGGATCAGCGAGGCGTCGGGCACCAGCCCGGGATGGGCCGCGTGGACGCCCTCCACATCGGTCCAAATTTCGCAGCGGTCCGCGCCCAATGCCGCGGCGAGCGCAACCGCGGTGGTGTCCGAGCCGCCGCGGCCCAAGGTGGTCACCTCGCCCTCTCGCGTGACGCCCTGGTAGCCTGCCACGACCACCACCCGGCCGCGCGCGAGCTCATCCAGAATGCGCCCGGCCCGGACTTCCAGAATGCGCGCCCGGCCATGACGGCCGTCGGTGACGATTCCCGCCTGGGCGCCCGTGAGGGAAACGGCGTCCTGGCCATCGGCTTGAATCGCCAGGGTCAGCAGGGCGATGGAGATGCGCTCTCCTACCGAGAGGAGCATGTCCAGTTCGCGCGGCGGGGGCGAATCATGCATTTCCCGTCCGCGCGCGAGCAGGTCGCTGGTGGTTTCCCCCGCGGCGGAGGCCACCACCACCACGCCGAACCCAGCTCGCGCGGATTCAACGATCCGCCGGGCCACGCTCAGGATCTTTTCCCTATCCGCGAGGGAGGAGCCGCCAAATTTTTTCACCAAAACTTTCATGACGCGGGCTCCTGCCGCGGCCGCCCGCGGGCGAGCAGATCCTCGAACAGATCGTCCATGCCCAACAGCCGCTCGGTCTTGGGCGCATGGGCAAGCCAAAGAGCGGCCTCGACGGCGCCGCGCGCGAATAGCGAACGGTCCCGGGCCTCGTGAAGCCAGGTCATCTGATCCACGGGTCCAAAAAATTGGAGTCGGTGCTCACCGACCACCTCGCCCGCGCGGATCGAATGGGTTTGAACCGCATCGGGGTCTTGGGGAGAAATGGCCTCGCGCAAGGCGAGCGCGGTCCCGCTGGGCGCGTCTTTTTTGTGCCGGTGATGGGTTTCCGTAATCACCGGGGCGTAGCCCAATTTCAACAGCAGGGGCGCGTATTCGCGCAGCATTCGGGTAAGGATGGCGATACCCATGGAGAAATTGGACGCCAACAACACGCGATGCGCCCGCGCCCGTTCCCGCAGGCGAGCCATCTGCCCGGGTTGCCAACCCGTCGCGCCGCAGGCCAGCGGGGGCAACTCGCCCGATGGGGCCGAGTCTAGCAGCGCCAGCGATCCGGCGGGACTGGAAAAATCGATAATCGCATCGCAGTCAAACGGGGGAGAGGGGGGATTGTCCCGGGTCCAGGCCGCGGTCAGCCGCGCGCGCGCGCCGTAACCGCTTTCCAGCAGTCCGGCAACCATGCGGCCCATTCGTCCACGGGCTCCCATCAACCCCAATCGAATGGGTTCTCCCTTACTCATGGCCTGTTCCTCGAAATAGGAGTCATGACGATCCTTTGGGGGCGATATCGGGCGGCAACCCCTGCTTGATAAGATCGCCAATCCGTTCACAGAAAACCAGCGCCGCCGCGCGATCGGGCGGTTCCTCCAAATCGGCGGATGCGTCCAGGCGAAATACCTTGTCGCCATGTTCGGGCGCCATTGCCCGCGCCTCTTGCCACTGGGACTCCGTCATGCAAAAGACCCGTTCCGCCTCGTGGATCATGGCCGTGGTCAGCGGACGCGCCTCGTGATGGGGAGCGGAAATGCCCAGGCTCTTCAGCGCCTCGACACCGGGCTCTTTCATGGCCGCGCCCGCCTGGGCGTTCAGCCCCGCGCTTTCAACCCGGATCCCATGTCTGGACAGTGTTTCCGGGGAAACGCCCAGCAGCCGGGCAAGCTGATCGCCGCAGATGGCCTGGGCCAGGGGAGAGCGCAAGCGGTTGCCGCCGCATACGAACAGGAAAAGACGGGTTGGGGCGCTGGCCGCCGCCGGCTGGCCGGCAAAGCTGGGATAGGCCAAAACCAGGAGCGCGACCACCAACAACGCGGCCGAGCCGAGTTGGTGCGCGCTGGGCGCCGCATAACTCAAGCCAAAGTGCAGCAGGTAGGTTGCGCCAACGCCGGCGAGGATGCTGGAAGCGCGGTTGATGGGCGTGCAGAAGCTGTATTCGCGATGATCCAGGTAGATCATGGTGCCGAAGATGTAGGTCCAGCCGAAACCCAATCCGATCAGGAGCGTGGGCAACAAAAGCGACGAGGACCAGATGCTGGTGTAGCCCAGGGCAAGGTCCGGGCCCAGAGGCGGCAACTTCAACAGGGCGGCCATGGCGAGGCCCAACACCAATGCCGGCATGGCCACCATTTGTTCCTCTACCAGGTAGCGCAGGCGGGAATTCGGGTCCCGCGTTTTGGTCAGCTTGTGGATGAATTGAAAGCGCACCGTGTAACCCAGCAGGTACAAGCCGAGATTGACGGCCGCGGGAATGGTGAGCGCCATGCCGCCGTTTTCCGAGAACAACACCATCAAGGCCGCGAAGGTGATCAGCAGGCCCGTGATCGAGTACCAGGCCACCTGGCGGTGGGCCACCGCGTCGGTGATTCTGCCGATCAGCAACACCCCGCCCCGCATCAGCACCATGGAAAACAGAATGGAAACCCCGTTGAAGCTGTAGGCCATGGTGGTGGTGCCGATGATGACCGCCGCCGCCATTCCGGAGATCGCCGTTTGCCAGCGGGGAAGGGGCATGGACAGGCCGAGTACGGGTACGCGGCGAACATACCGCCACCAACCCTTGTAGCTCACGAAGAGGAACATGGCGAGCATCGTGATCAGGGTGGAAAGCGGCAGAATGACCGCGCCGCCCACCGCCTCGATTCCCGGTAACAAACCCTTGGTGGTCGCCTTGGTCAGGGCGCTGTAGGGCAGGTATCCGATGAAGTAGCCAAAGCCCAAAAGCCAGATGAAATCGTCGTGTTCAGGGCGAAGGAAGCGGGCGAGAAATCGATGGGGCATTTCTAATCTCCCATAACAGGATTCGACTGGTTCTGGACGCGGCAAGACCCGCTCCTCGAGCCTGAAACCCAGGGAAAACTCCGGGACGCGAATTGCTTCCAACCCTTGGGCATACACCAATCCTTTTCAGAATTACAAAATGGCTCGAATACGAGACGATACGGAAAAGAAACGGAACAAAAGGGTTAGGATAGATATAAAAGCGTCGAAATTTAAATTCGTGAAATGAAGTGAATGAGTAAGCCTAAACAATCCAATTTTGCCTGTCAATCAAAAAATAGGGTTCGCGCGTAGGGGTAGAAATGACAAGATCCATATTTACCCCATGTACTAGATCCTAATATTACCCAGAATTTTAATAAAATACGTTCAGGTGCGATCTGGGGTGAAACCTGGATAAATAAACCCGCGGTTTCACTCGATCCGGAGACTCGGAGACGCTTGTTTTCCCTTCGCATCATGTGATAATTGACGGAAAATGGTTGGGGAGGTTGGAATGCAAATATTCCACTTGGGATGGATGCTCTGTCTGCTGGGAGGCGCGCAAGCCGAAACGCCCGGGGACGATGGCGAGTTGGCGCTTCTCGCGCAATGGATGACGGGCGCATCCAGCAGTGAGGCTCAAGCCGAAGAGGATGAGAGTTATTATCATATCTCTCTGATCATGGCCCCGATTTGGAGGCATCGAACCGACGGCTACTGGTTCTACGTGGAGCAGGCGGTCGCCGCCTCCCTGGAGAAGCCCTACCGCCAGCGCGTGTACCATGTGCGGCGCGGAGAGGGCGGCGCATTGGAGAGCGCGGTCTTTGCCATGTCGGAGCCCCTTCGGTACGCGGGCGCGTGGAAAGAGAAGCATCCCCTTTCCGAACTCGGGCCCGCCGACTTGATCCCGCGCGAAGGCTGCACGGTCGTGCTGCGCAAGGAAGGCGACCGCTTCCTGGGCGGCACCGAGAATAAAGATTGTTCGAGCCAATTGCGCGGGGCCAGCTACGCCACCGCCGAGATCGTCATTTACGCGGACCGGCTGATGAGTTGGGACCGGGGTTTTGACGCGAATGGCGAGCAGGTCTGGGGCGCGGAGAAGGGCGCGTACATTTTCACCAAAAAAAGCACCGATCTCCGCTAAAGCGGCTGCGCGTTCAGGCTGTCCGTATCGCCGAATAGCGTCCAGTAACGCGGCTCTTCGGGTAGGTTGAAAAGTTTCTGCCGCCAGCCTTCCACGTCGAAGTACCCGGCCTCGTTTTTGTTGGCGATGTACCAAATCCGCTCGCCTCGGAATTGGTAGTTCCGCAACTTGGGCAGGGTAACCCTCTGCTCCGTCTCCGGGAAGGGCAGGATATAGCGGTGATATTCAATTTCGGCATCGCCATCCCTGGAGAGGAAGGCCAGGATTTCCTTGTTATTGGTGACAAAGGCGAGGCCGTTGTAGCGGAATCTGACCGGGAGCTCATGGACTTTTTCAAAATTTTCGGTTCGGTAAACCTGAATCAGGGAGTAGGGTTTCACATTGGTGCGGGGAACATTTAAAAATTGGAAGTTGCTCTCGAAGATCGCCAGAAATTGCTGGTCCGGGCTGAGTACGGCATGGTCATTGGGATCCAAATGGATCAGCAACTCACCCTCGCGGTTAAAGATGGCGTTTTTGATCCGGATAAAGGAACCATCCGGACTCGTCACCACCTCGGCGGCGGCCGGTGCGTGGAAGGGGCCTCCCTTGCGCTCTTCGCCGAAAACCCTGGGTTTCCCGATCGGGAGGTTCAACACATGTTCCAGAACCAGGTCTCCCGCGTTGTCGACCCGAACGATCCGCTCCCGGGAGTAGAACCTGGGGAAATGGGGCGCGTCCCAGCCATGATCGCGGGCCGTATTCGCGCTGAACCCCGGGAAACCGCTGAAGTTCAGGTCTTTGAGCGTTCCGGCGCCCAATTGAATGAACACCACCCTTTGGGGAAGGTATAGCAACAGGCTCCGGCCATCTTCCGACCACCCCAATCCAATGGGCATTTTGTACATGCCCAGGGGTTCGCTCCACTGAAGGCGCGCGCGCAGTGCGGGGGGCATGCGCGCGGTTCCCGGAAGTTGCCCGTGGTTGGATTTTCCGGTTTTTGGGTCCATAAGGGGGATCAGCTTTTTCTTTTTTTCCAGCTCTTTCGTGTAGCGCGTGTAGTACTTGTTGAATTCTTCCTGGAGGCTCAGCGCGGTCCTGCTGCGGTGGAAAACAGCCTTTTCGATGCCCGCGAGATGCGCTTCCCAGGCCTGGCGGTCTTTTTTTCCGCGGATGCGGTCTCGCGGATAGGTGGAGAACAGAAGCTGGATGCGCTCATCGGGGCTGAGAATGAAAACCGAGGGCTTGCCTCCATTCAGGTATTTGTGAACCCCGGTAAAGGCAATCCGCCCATCCACCGGGTTCAGGGCCACATAGCCGATGGACGTAAAGGGCTTCAGATCTTCGAAGCAGAGCCGGCGCCCCGAACGGTCATAGCGATGAAAATTCATTTCCTTATCGATGGCGAACCAAAAGGTCGGTTTGCCGGGCTCGAGAGGCGCTTGTCCCCATGCCGCCAGGCCCAAAAAGAAACACCACACAAGGTGGCGATGTTGAGAATGTTCCCGCAAATGCTACCCCCAAACCTCTTTTGCCAATAACGAATCCTTCTCCCTGCTCTGATTCCTTCGGCCAGGCCCAAAACAAGGTCCCCATCGATTGTCGGCGCTTACACTATCTTAGTGCAGAAACCATGGCAATCATCTCAGACATTGCGCCTGTCACCTCAATTAGGATGGCGTTGGGAACTGGCGACATGGCGTTTCGAAGGCAAAGGATCGATTTGGGATTTCGGGAAAGCCTCGCCTCCGATGCATCTCCTTCCCGCATTTTGTAGAATAGAGTACCGAGAGTTCAGGGCGGGCGACGGAGATTCCGCATGAGGAAGAGGTTGGCGTGATTTTGGAAACGGAACGGCTGCGGCTGCGACATTGGCGCCAGGACGATTTTGAGGAGTACGCCCGCTTTTTCGCCGATGCTGAAAACGCCAAGTACGTGGGCGGGCAGATGAACGCGGACGAGGCCTGGCGCAGCATGGCCCTGCAGATCGGCCATTGGCGGCTCAAGGGTTTCGGTTGCTGGGCCGTGGAGGAAAGGGAAAGCGGCGCCTTTGTCGGCTGCGTGGGATTGTGGCAATCGCCCGGTTGGCCGGAAATGGAGTTGGGTTACTGGTTGGCGCCCGAGAAACAGGGCAAGGGCTTGGCCTACGAGGCCGCTCTGAAATGCCTCGAATTCGCGCGGGAGACCCTCAAGCCCCCCTCGCTGGTGAGCTATATCGCGTCCGCCAACGCGCCCTCTATCAAGTTGGCCGAAAAGCTGGGCGCGCGTTACGAAAAGACGATCGAGTTGCTGACCCACGGCCCTCACCGCGTGTACCGCCACTTTTGAGCTATTGCTTCACCGGGTTTGTCGGCATGGGCGATGCCCAAGCGCTTTAACATGCCGCCGGGTTCTCCGCTTTCCTGGAAACGGCCCTGTGATTTCGCGCGCGCCGCCTATTGGGAATCGACAATCTGCCGGAGTTCGGACTCCACGGCGTTTGAAAACAGGAAAATACTCGAATTCGTATTCAATGCTTGCTCAAGCAACTCCCGTTGGATTGTGAACACATAGGTTTGCCCTACCTTTCGCCACGGACTATCCCTTCCCGTTGAACCATCGTGAAAAATATTCAAATGTCCTTGGCCCACATATTCTTGGGGGGAGAGGATTTCCATAACCGTCATGTCATAGAATCGGCAAGGCCCATCCTTGAATTGATCATGGGCCGCGCTCTCTTCATACCGGAGGATCTTGGCCTTTACATCAACGGGGTCTTCTTTTGCAACCAGGCCCATTCCCAGCAACATCGACGCCGGAATCCAAATCCACCGTGCCAAATGCTTATTTGCCTGTTGTTTTCCTGGAACCACTTGAGACCAACCCCATGAGAATCGAAATGTCGGTTGCCTTTACAGCATACCCTACCCGCGCGCCTTCTGCCGGCTCCCTTTCGATCCTGGGGACAACCTGTAGCAGGAATTTTCCAATCACAAAGGCCACGAAGCTCACGGAGAAAGAGTGGGTTGATCAAAAGGTTTATCTATAGATGGGGCCTTCCCGGAAACGCATTTTTTTGAGCCACGAAAAACACGAAATCACATAAAAGAAAGATACATAAGGCCTTTGATTTCAAATAATTAACGAAAAACTTTTGTCTTCGTGGTCTTGGTTGTGAGCGGTTCTGTTTTCAAACCGCGCGATGTTCGCCTTCCCAGCGTTCCAGCAGCGCCTTGGCCTCGGCCCAGTCGGGCAGGCTCTCCGACAGCTTGCGCCAAAAACCCGCGCTGTGGTTGCGCACGAGCAGATGGGTGAGTTCATGAGCGACCACGTACTCCATGGCGGCCTTGGGCGCTTGAATCAGCCGCCAGTGAACGCGAATGACGCCGTCTTTGCCGCAGCTTCCCCAGGCATACCTGGCCTCGGATAGCCGCGCCGCTTTCGGCCGCACGCCCAAACGCGGCGCGTGACGGCGGCAAAAGCCGGCCAGATCCCGTTCGGCGCGGTGCTTGAGCCATTGGTCCAATCCCCGCCGGACAGCCTCCAGTTTCTGAGTGCCCCGCAAGGATGCGGGAACCACCACATGGAATTTGCTCTTGCACGTCACCTCGGCCATGTTAATGTCACCGCTTTGGACATCCAGCATCAGCCATCGTCCGCGGTACTGGAGCTTGGCGCCGCTGGCGTAATGCTGGGTGAGCAGCTTGCCCTGCCGGGCCGCCACCTCCCGGACCGCATCGAACATCCAGCGGCGTTTGAGCCGGACAAAGGCCGCTACCCCGTCCTCGCCGGCGAAAGAGGTGCCGGTGGGCACGACGACCTCGACGCCATCTGGCGTGACCAGGATGCGTTTTCTACGGGCGCGGTCCGAGTAGCGGATGTGGTAGGGGATTTGGGTGTTGCCGATGGTGAGAATGGCCATCATGGTTTTGCGTAATGGGACGCGGCGAAGCGGTCGATGCCGCTCGCCAAACCCTTCCAGTCCGAAATTCCGAGCGGATACACCACGCGGCGCACCAGGCGCAACAGTTTCTTCCTGCTCTGAGGCTTGTCCTGCCAGTAGGCCGAGGCTTCCTCGTGATTGCGATACAATTCGTCGATCCGCGCGGCTGCCTTTTGCAGGGGGTTCTGTTCAGGGAGATCTTCAGGCTTTCCATAGACCGCCCTTGGCTCGGCGGCCGGAAGCGCCGAACCCTCGTCAACGAAGCGCTCCAGGATCTTGAAAATATCGTAGGCCAGCGCATTCAGGCCGCTTTGCTCGAAGGCGCGGCCTTCGGTCTGAACCGCATCGGCGGTTGCCCTGGTCTCGTTCATCACTTCCGCCGCATCGATCAGGCCCCGTTGGAAACTCTCGATCAGCTTTTGGACGCGTTCGGAGAATTTGCCGTAACGCGCCGGGTTCTTGGCCGCGCGCTCGGTTGTCTCCTTCTTCATCTCCACCAGCTTGCGCACCGCCGCGGTCTGCAGGTCTTCTTCTTTGACCTTGAAGTCTTCCCAGAAGCCGGGATCGGCCATGGAGCGCAACTTGATAATGGTGGCCAGGCCCGTGACCTCCAGGTGCAGGTTCAGGATCTCGCGGATCTTGGCGGAGTATTGGCGCCAGTCCACCTCCTCGGTGGCGGCTTCAAAGTGCTGCTTGCCGTAGGGGATGATGGAGCCGACGAATTTGAGGTCGGCCTTGAACTCCAGCACGCGCGGGTCCGGCGAGAGCGCGCCGTAGGCCACCATAAAGGCGTTGGCCTTGCCCAAAAAATCGAACCAGGCGTCCTCGGCCCGCAACGCGAGTACCGCTGCTTGCGCGTCTGTCTTGGGCTCTCCCGTGCGCAACACGTCTACCAACAGGGCCATCACCTCGCGATGGGCCGTTTGCAGGTCGGCGTGGAGCTGGTTCTCATCGGTCAGGGCGCCTTGGATGTCGTCCTGTTCATAGGCCGCCAGCGCCTTGCCCAGGTTCTTGCTCACCCCGATGTAGTCCACGATCGAGCCATGTTTTTTGGCGGGACCGTAAATGCGGTTGGTGCGCGCGGTCGCCTGCAGCAGGTTGTGATCCGCGAGCGGGTGGTCCAGGTACATGGCCTGCTCGATGGGCGCATCGAATCCCGTGAGCAGCTTGTGACAGACGATCAGGATCTTGAGCGGGCTTGCCGGATCCTTGAAGCGCTCGATGGCGTCCTTCTCGCCCTGTTCATCGAGCTGGTAGCGCAGCAATTCCGGGTGTTGCTCCTGGTCATGCTGCCCCGGCGAGTAGACGCATACACTGGTTTCTGCCGCCTTGGCCGCGGCCTCGTTTTCGCTCAGCCCATCCAGGGCCGTGAGCGTGCGGGCGATGACGCGGTCCAGCTCCTGCTTGTAGACCACGCAGGCCAGGCGGTCGATGGCCACCACCTGCGCCTTGAAGCCGTCGGGCTGCAAATGCATGCGGTAATGGGTCCACAAATCCAGGGCGATCTTGGCGATGCGCGGCTTGAAGCGGGCCAGGTCGCCGCGCGTCACGCCGCGCGCCTTGATCTCCGCGATGCGCTGCTCCGGTTCGTTGGCGAAATATTGGTCGAAGAGGATGTCCACCTCGGCGCCTTCCAGGTGCCACTCGGTCAGGCGGCCCTGGTAGTAGACGGGCACGGTGGCCCCGTCCTCCACCGCATCCTGGATGCCGTACTTGTCGAGGTACTTCTCGCCGGGCGCGCCGAAGTTGCGGAAGGTATTCTTGTCGCCCTTCTTGACCGGCGTGCCCGTGAAACCGAAGCGAACGGCCCGGGGCAGCATGGCCCGCATGTAGGCGCCCAGGTCTTTCTCCTGGGTGCGATGGGCCTCGTCCACCATCAAAATCCAGTTTTCCGAGCCGGCAACGGCCATCGAGGCCAGCGCGGCCCTGCGTTGCGCCATGTCGGCGGCGCGCAGACCGGACGCATCCCCTTTGAACTTGAAGATGGTGGACAGCACCGTGCGGCCCGCGGCGCCCGGCGTCACCAGCTCGCGCAGGCGCCGCATGGAGCCGGCCTCCACGGGGTTGGGCAGGCCGCAGGCGGCAAAGGTGCGGCTGATCTGGTTGTGCAGATCCTTGCGGTCGGTGATCACCAGCAGGTTGGGGTTGGTGAGCCGCTCTGAGCGGATGCCGCGGTGGAACTTCAGCTTCAGCGCCGCGAAGACCATGGTCAGGCTCTTGCCCGAACCCTGGGTGTGCCAGATCAGCCCCTTGCGCGCCTCGCCGCCGGTCACCCGCGCCGCCATCTTGTTGACCGCGCGGAACTGCTGGTAGCGGCAGACCTTCTTGATCTTGCGCCCCGTCTCCGGCTCGGTCTCGAACACGATGAAGTGCGCGAGCAGATCGAGCAGGCGGCTCGGCTCGCACAGGCACCAGAGGTCTTTTGCCAGCGCATCGGCGAAATCCTCGCGGGCGCGTGGCCATGCGTCGGGCCATGGGCCGTAATACTGCGAGGGCGCGCCGGTCGCCAAGGGCGCGATCCTGTTCCGCCTCGACGATGCCGAAACTGCCGCGCGGGTCCGCGAATTCGCGGCGCGGCTGGAGGGCGCACAGGTCGAACTCACCCGCACCGCCGATCTCTTCGAGCGCGGCATCGCCACGCGCGAGAAGTACGACGGCCTCGTCTCGCAGGTGGCC
>JBGTRP010000140.1:0-11714 GCA_041940685.1 Acanthopleuribacteraceae bacterium | reverse complement strand
CGCACCGATATCGGCTTTCAACCCGCCGCGCCCGATGACTTTCTCAACAAGCGCCGTACCGAGTTGCTCGCCCGGGTCGGTCCCTATATGGGCGAGAATGACGGCGCGCCCAACAAGCCACTGATGAAAATCAAGATGAATGTCGCGCAGGCCGACCTGCCCGCCGGCACGCTCAAATGGCTCAATCTCATGGATCATGCCTGCGGGAGAGCCCGCTAAAACCAACCGAAACACACCATTCCCAATATTCCAAAGGAGGAACTCATGTCCAGAAACCAAAATCCCGTTAAAGGCCTGCCCTGCCCCGAGTGTGGCGTCGTCATCGCCATGACCCTCGATCGTCTTTTGTCTCCGAGGCCTCTCGTCTGCCCCGGCTGCTGTTTAGAGATCCAAATCAACCGCGAAAAGTCGGAAAAATCCCTCGATGCCGTCCGCAAAATCAAGGACGCCATTCAAAACCTGGAAGCCGTGAAGCAACGCTATCAAGAATCCCGGTGACCGCCAGGGCCGCGCCACGGGGCCGGCCCGAGGGTCACGCGGGTTCAAGTAAGCTCCCGGCGGAGACTTACAAGCCGGGAAAACCATAACCCCACCATCGCGGCTTTAGGTTAAACCTTCTAAGCGAGCGGCCAAGCCATCGCCAAGGAGCAAAAAATGACGAATTTGTTGTTCTGGAACATCGAAAAATTCGGGCCTTCCAAATTTGAGAAACCCGAAATTCTCGAAGCCATAGCCCGGGTTTTTGTGCAACAGGGAGGCCCACCCGATATATGGGCGATAGTCGAGCTCACCAAAAATACCGGCATGGATGCCCTGAAAGCGCTGCTGAAAGAAATCGATCGGCAGTGGGGAGAAAGAAGGGCTTCCATGGGCAAAAGCCATGCGGGTTCCCACTACAAGATCTTTTTTGCGCCGGCGGGTAACGGATCGGCCGAGGGGTATGGTTGCGTGGTCCGTGTCGCGGAGACCGGGTTTTATATCGAGGAGTTGGCGATGGATGTAATAAAACCCACATCCTTACCCAGACCGGGCGGCAACCACGAAATCCCTTGGTGGGGCAAGCGTGGGGTCGGCTATCTATCGAATTTGAGCGTGAATGGCAAAACCATCGATCTTTTCCTGTACCATGCGCCCGCGACCAATAGCCAAACCAAGGACAATTTGGCGGCCTTGCTCAACGAGGCGGTTGCCCGAAGCGATCCGAGCCGTATGCTGGTGGCAGGAGATTTCAACATTTCGGGAACAGGTGTGAAGGTGAGCTCCCCCAACCAGCTCTTCGTCCAAGAGCTTGAGCAAACTTTTTTAATTTATCCTGACGAACGGGTAGAAACGCTCAAAAACCCCGGCTGGGGACGGATCGATTTCTTCGTTACCCTCGATGGTTTCGGGGTGGAGTCCTCCAAGGTGTTGCGCAGCAGGGAAGACAAAAGCCTCAGCGATCACAAACCCCTGTTACTTCAATTTTAATGGGTAGGATTTTTGCCATCCCGAAGGAGTTCTTGCTCTACAAATAAAGGCCGAAGACTTTGGTCTTGAACAAGTTCAAGGTTAGATGCACGCTGTTTTTCCGGAATCAAATCTTTTTTTGTTTTTCGCCAATCTGTGCTATGTCTAGTTCATCGATGTCAATCAATACTTGATCGGTTCGCAATTTTCGAACCACAAATAAATTTCGATATTTTAAAGTAATTACGGAGGAGATTTAATGAGGTTACTATGCTTGTGTTTGCTGACCCTGACAACTTATGGGTTTTCCCAAAAAGTAGAACCCATTGACGTAAGCGATTGGGTAAAGTCAGGACCGGTGAGCGACGGAAAAGGCCTAGATAACGGCGGACCCACGCCGGACGAACTCATGGAGCGGGACATTTACAACAATGCCCGCCAAAACCCGATTTGGTGCCCCACGGATAGTATCTGGCTTGAGCGCCGCATGGAGCTCGGCCTGAACCCCATGGGCGAGATGGCCTGCCCCATCGAGGGCGCCTGCGATGAACCCGCGGTGCGCGACAACACGGAAATCACGGACAAAAGGGTCAACATCTACGTCCACCTGATGCGCAATACAAATGGCACGGGGGGCGTGAACATCGACAACGCCATCGCCGCCTACAACCAAATGTTGGCGGATTACGCGCCCCACGGCATTAGCTTCAACCTGGTGGGCGCCCAGTGGGTCAACAACTCCACCTACGCCACGATTCCCGCCTACAGCCCCTTCAACAACAACTGGTATAACGCCATTCAGAACATGAAGCAGGACTACGCCATCTACCCACGCTATGTTTGCAACATTTTCGTTTCCGCTCAACAACCGAGCGGGTTCGGTACCTTGCTGGGCATCGCCACCTTCCCCTGGGATCCGCAAGCGCTGACCAAGACGGGCGGCCTTTGGCTGAACAACATCTCTCTCACCCCGGGCGGCCATACCTGGGGCCATGAGCTGGGCCATTGTTTCGGACTCTGGCACACCCATCACGGCGTGAGCGAGGTACCCAGTTGCTCGGCATGCTATGAATTTGCAAGCGGCGTCGAGGGCGATTACCGCGGCGATTTCTGTTCCGATACGCCGCCCACGCCCACCAACTATAATTGCGCTCCCCCGGGCGGCGTCGACTGCCAGGGCACGCCCTGGGGTCCGACCCAACCCGAGAACTTCATGGGCTACGGTCCGGATTCCTGCGTCAACCTGTTCACAACGCAGCAGGCGCGCCGCATGCACTGTTGGATCACGGATGCAACGCCGCTCTGGCTGAGGAATTAGCCGCAATCGGCCGGGCGACCATTTCGCCCTCGATAAATCACAAAACATACCGAAACCCGCCGCCAGAGAAAACCTCTGAACGGCGGGTTTTTGGTTCCGCGAGTCGTTTTATTTATAGAGGAAATCGGGGTGGTTCAAAACCATCCACAGGCTGTCCGCGACGGCCTGTCTCGACGGCAGATTTTGGATATGGTCCAAGATGACATCCATTTCCTCCCCCGATGGGGGTCGAAACAAGACATCCAAATAAAGACGCTCCACAACCTCCGTTTTCGTGATTGCCCCTTGATCGAGCGCATCGGCCAATGCCAGGACATTCGGCGCAAAGTTGATCTGCTCAAGCCAGAAATTGACCAAAAAGGAGTTGAACAGCATCAGTCCGTTTTGGATGGTGTTATCCCGGTTCCGTGGGGTTCCCGCGATGTAGTTCCCCCGTCCGAAACTCTCCAACAGGGTTTGCGCCTGTTCGGTGTAGTAGAACAATTCCTCGATGGATTGCACGCCTAGATAGGAAATATCCCGGTTGAAATCAATCTCGTCCCGTTCGTTCACCAACAGGCTGTAGAGGGCGGCGTCGCTGGGCTCGGAGGGGTCCGGAAGCTGCCAGGCGCTGGTGCGCGCCTTCTCAAGCGCGCCGGCAACCACGTACTTGGGTTTCAGCCCCAATACCTGGTTCAGGCTCTCTACCACGGTTTCCGCCTCGACCCGGCGCACACGGCGATTGTCGCGCCAAAAAGCCCAGGGATCGCCCTCCCCGATGGCGCCCGCGCCCAGCTCGATGGCCGCGTAATCCCATTGGTAGAGCTTGCTATGGGTGAGGAGGCGAATCAGGCCGCGCAGGTCATAACCATTGTCGATAAACCAATCGGTAAGAAACTCCATCAGGGGCGCATTGCGCGGTTGAACCGTGGACGCATTGGCCAGGGCGCTGGCCTCATCCACGCGGGCCAAGTCCCAACCATTGTGAGGCTCCACAAACCCCTCGCCAAAAAAATGGGCCCAGATCCGGTTCACCATGTTGCGGGCGAATTGGCGGTCCGAGGTGAGCATGCGGGCAAGGGCCGCGCGGCGGCTTTCCCCTGGTTGGGGCGCTTCGCCGGTAAATGGGTATTTGGGTTGAATGACGCCCCCGGAACGCGGGGGGCGCATGCCCTGACCCACCATGGACTCCGCGTGGTAGGAACCATCGAACATGTTCTCGCCATTGACGCCCAATTCATCGCCTTCCAAGGTGGCCAGCAGAAAGGGGCGACGGATGAAGCCGTCCGGCTGATCGAGATCGATCACGCGCAGGTTGCGGAGAATATTGAGAATTTGTTCTTCCTCGTCCTCGGCTTCCGCATCAAAATCAATATCGCCGGCATAGAGGTAAGTCGAGGCCAAGAAGGAAGCCAGGCCCCAAAAGTCTTCGCGGCTCTTGGCGGTCAGGCCCAGGTTCACCTTTTCCAGGTGTCCGACGCCATCATGGCAGGAGATGCACAGGGTTTGGACGCCCAACATGGTATCCGTGATCCAGGCCGCCTGGTCGTCGAGGTAATCCAAACGAAAGGATTCTTCGATCGATTCCTTGGCCCAGAGGAACATGGCTGTTTCCGGGGCTTCGCCCTTGCCTGTGCCCGTGATCAGGCTCCGGGCCATCTCGTCCCAGGGCATGTTGCTGGCAATCATATTGCGCAGGTTCTGATGAATGGCGTTGCGGTAAACCGGATATTCCCGATCCACGAGAGGAAAGATCTGAAATAGATCCGTGAAAAAAATGGTCCACCGATCCGTAAACATTTCACTGTTCAGCAAAAAATCGATTTCGCGGGAGCGCTTGGCGGGGTCCTCATCGTTTACAAAGGCTTGCACACGATCCCGTTCCGGCGGGCGTCCGACCATATCCAGCCAGATTCTGCGCAAAAAGGTTCGGTCATCCGCCAAGCTATCAGCTTTCAGGCTGACCGGCATTTGAGATTCGATCGGAGCTGCGCTCAGCGCTGGGTTCGGACCCATTTGATCTCCGGAAAAAGCGAAGGCGCCCAAGAACAATACAACATACAACATCATCTTCCTCCTCAACCAAACAAGCCGTCGATGTGGAATACCTGGCCCACCCGATCCGTGGGCACCAATTCGAACAGACGGCCCGATGGAGTATCGGTAAAGCGCCGCGTCCAATCGATTCCCAGGGCGCTGTACAGGGTGGCGACCAGATCCGGAATGCTCATGTAGCGCGTGTGGGACCAGCCCGGATCGCGAATATTGCTGCCCGTGCTGTCGCTGCTCCCGATGACCCGGCCGCCTTTCACGCCGCCACCGGCGAAAAGCGCGGACATCACATAGGGATAGTGATCCCGGCCCCTGCTCTGATTCAGACCCCGTGTGGTGCGGCCGAACTCGCCGGCCACGACGATCAGGGTTTCATCCAGGAGCGTTCCCGGCCCTTGTTTCGCGGGTTGGGCGTCCAAGCCGGTAATCAGCGCGGCCAGCCCCTCGTCCAGGGTGCGCGCAAGATCGGGCAAACCGCCCGGCCCTGCGGCGTAAATGCGGTCGTGGTGGTCCCAGCCGCCTAGAAACATCTGGATCACTCGCGAGCCCTTGTCCGCGTTGAGGACGCGGGTGACCGCCTCGGCCTGGCGCTTGAAGAGCCCGCTCTCGCCATATTCCATTTCCGCGTCCTCGTTTTCCTCCGGCGTTCCCAGTAGGGCCTGAAGCTCGTCGTCGGCCATGAGGCGTTGCGCCTGATTTTGTACTCGGATGCGTTCCCCTCGGGCGTCGCTGAGATGTTGGGCCGTTTCCAGAAGCCGGTTGAGCGCCTGAAAACGAGGCTCGGCATCGGGAAAGTCGTGCCGCAAGTAGGGGATCTGCGCGTCGCCGGAGAGCTCCAGGGCTCGGTTTTCCGTGGGGAAGAACCCGTTTTGCGCTAGGGCGGGCCCGAATTGAATGAAGGTAGGCAGCGAATCCGAGCCTCGCCGCTCTTCCGCCAACAAATACGCCATGGCCGAAAGAAAGTGAGGAATCTCATTGGAACGAGAGGCATCGTGCTGGTAGGCAGTAGTCAGGTGATAGACCGCGCGCTCGTGGACCGCCTCGACCGCGGTCAGGGACCGCACCAGCGAAAACTTCTCGGGCATGGCCGCCAGCTTGGGCATGATGCCCGCCGGCCATAGATACCCGCCGAGGTCCATGGAACCCAGGGAGTCGGGGGTCTCGCGGCCCATCTTCAAGTCAAAGGTGTCCACGTGGCTGGCGCCGCCCTCCAGCAATACAAACACCAGGTTTTTGGCGCTGTTGAAGGTTGGGCCCGCGTTTTTGAGGTAGGCGCCCGAGGCGTTGCGAGCGCCAAGCGGCGTTCCATAAGCAATACTGCCCAGGTTGCCGGCGAGAAAACCGCCGCCAATACCGGCGGCCATGTGACCTAAAAATCCGCGACGATGCATGGGTCGTTCCTCCTGCGTTTCATCTCTCCGCGTTTCCCTGGATCAGCATCGATTCCCAGCTTTCCAAAAGAAGCAAGCCGATTCTCATCCCGGCGCGGTCCGTATTCTAGGGGGGCATACGCTGGGCCGCTCTTTTCCCCTGACATGCGGCAGAAAAAACTGAAAAAAATGCGATTGCCCTCACATCAATAGGAAGGCTCACGGCTTGAGGCTTGCAGCCTGCAGCTTTCAGCTTGGAGCTTGATCAGAACCGAACCCGCGCGTCCAGGGAAAGCCGGAATCCGAAATCCAACACATCGATGGGGACGGCTTCCTGTTCCTCTTCCTCGTCCAGCTCAATGACGAAAAGGCGGTCATTCACATTGCGGTGATCAAAAAGGTTGGTGATGGATACGCCCAGGTTGGCAACGCCTCGGCCGATGGGCAACGAATAGTCGACCCGCATGTCTAACTGGTAAAGGTCGGGAAGGCGAAGCGCGTTGCGCTCCTCCGGCTCCACCAGTTCGAGTTCTTCTTCTCCGAAGTCGTTAAAGATCGTCACCACTTCCGGAAGCTCGTAGGGCGTACCGGAAGAAAACCGGCCGATGGCCGTCCATTCCCAGCGGGATTTGGTCAAGGAAACGGCCGTGTGCAGCGTGTGGGGACGGTCTCGATCGGTGGGGAAATCCAGAGGTTCGTTTTCGTAGAGATCCTCGGTCACCCGTCCCCGCTGGTAGCTGTACCCCAAACCCGCGGACCAAAATTTTCCGCTTTTTTCCAACCTGAGGTCGATTCCGCGATAGGTTTCGGCGATTTGTTGAAGCTCGAAATCATGGCGCAAAGGATCGAAAAAATTCATCAACGACCCTTCCTGAACCTTGTAATAGGCCTCCAGGTCGACCAGAAAGGATTGCTTCCGGTACCGGCCGCCCACCTGAAAATGTTCGCTGAAGCCGGGCAGGATTTCTCCCTCGAAGGCGGGAAACCAGGTGGGCAAACCAGAGAAGTAATTCACCGTATCCGGTGAGCGCAAAATGAATTGGTGAAAGCGTCCCCATGAACCGCGCACCCGCACGGCCGATCCGAGATCCAGGCTCAGGGATGCCCTGGGCTCCAGAAACCGGGTTTCCGAGAGCTCATTGTCCCCGGCGCGCAATCCAAGCAAGGCGTGGAAACCCTCATGCTCGCGCTCCAGTTGAAGAAACGCGCCTTTTTGACGGGTGCGGAATTCAAAGGCGTCCGTTCTTTCCTCCGCGATGAACTCGCTCCAGTCCAATAAAACCTTACTGGAAAAAACGCCCAACATGAGGCCGTGGTTGCCAGGCAACCGGAATTGATGCTGTAACTGGAAAGATTCTTCATCAATATGATTCAGGCGATCGATAAAACGCGGCGCCCCTTCCAACACGCTGGCGTAGTATTGATCGAAATGGAAGTTGCTGCGAAAGCGGGATTGGGAGAGCAGGAACCGCGTTTGCTGGTGAGCGTTCCATTGATGTGTCCAACGAAAGCTCATGCCGTCGTTGCCCCAATCTCCATCCCGCAGGTAGGCGGTCTCGGTCAAGGGCGCCGCCAGAATCTCCAGGCTTTCCCGCGAACGATCGCGCCCCCGAAAAAGAGTGACGCCGAAACTGTCTTTAAGATTGGGTCGCCATGTGAGGCGCAGCATTTGATCCTCGAAGCGGAAGCGGCGGTCGTTTTGAACGAAATCCAATTCCTCGAAGGTTTCCTGTTCCTCGCCGAAGGTCGATGCAAAAATCCGGTCGGATACGGAGCGGACCGTGGTATCGCTATGAGATTGCCTTGCCGAAACCATCAACGCGGCCTGGTAGCCCAAGGGCAGCAACAGGGCGGCGTGGCCCTGATCCCTGTCGACGCCCGCGCGAATCTCCCGGGTGCCCAACCGATCGCCCTTGGCTCGAATATCCAGAACGCCGGCCACCCGATCGCCGTAAAAAGCGGGGTAGGCGCCCTTGTAGATATGCACCTCGCTGATGGCGTCGGGGTTGAGCGCGCTGAAGTGGCCCAGCGCGTGGTCGAGCTGGTAGACCTTGATGCCGTCCACCAGAACCAAATTTTCCGAGGGCCGCGCGCCCCGAAAGCTCACGCCGCCCTCGCGGGCGCCGGCGGCCACGCCCGGAATGGCCCGCAATCCCTGGTACAGATCATGGGACGTGGTGCCGCGCTTGATCACTTCCTCCGGGCGGCTGATTTCCAGGCTCTCGCCGGCAAACTCGCGCTTCGGGCTGCCAAAGGGTTGGGACACGATCAGATGCTCGGCGAGGAAGGGCCGCTCCACCAAAAGGATCGTTAAGGGAGATGACTCTTGTTCGGGATTGACCTCCAGGGTGACCCGCGCGTACCCCTCCGCGTGAACCCGCAACTTCACGGGCTTGCGCGGCAAACGCTGCAGAGAAAAGGCGCCGTTCGCATCCGTAACCGCGACCCGGGCCGAATCCTGGATGGAGATGCCGACGCCCGCCAGCGGACCCAGCGAGGTGGCGACCGTCCCCTGAAGCGAAAAAACCTCGTGCTCGTCAAGTGGGTAGATCAGCAACCTGCGCGGCTCCACCCAACGGAAGCCAACGCCCGCATCCTTCAGGAGGACGGGCAACCAATCCCTTGCGGGCTGCTCTCGGAAAGGGCAACTGAGGATCACCTCGGCCAGTGGTTGGTCCGCGTACACCATATCCCAACCCGTCTTTCGCCGCAGTTCGCCGAGCGCCTCCGGCAAGGGCATGTTGCGCAATTTCATGGAAACCAGGGGCGCCATTTCCGGCTCACGCGCGGCCGCCCGATTCGCGATTCCAAAGAGGAACGGCAATAACGGCGGCAAGAGAAGAATCCATCGCTTCAAGAGGCAAACCTCATTTTCGCGAAATGGTGATCCGGTCCCCATCTGTTTCATGCGTGAGGTTCAGGGCCTGGCAAATTTCGGAGAGGACCGTTTCCAAGTCCGGATTGGCGAATGAGGCGGTAATTAGCAGATCGCCAAGGCTCGGGTCTTCAAGGGTCAACTCTACCCCGAAGATTTGTTCCAAGTCAAAAACCGCTTCCCTCAAGGGTTGTTGGCGAAAGAGCAGGCGGCCATCCAACCAGGCCAGCATCGAGGAGGCATCGACCTCTTGGACCGGCCGCATCTCATCTCCGGAAACCGCGGCGAATTGGTTGGCATTCAAATAGAGCCGATCCGAGCCGTCTCGCTTGGCCAGGGAAACCCTGCCCTCCCGAACCACCACGCGGGTCTTCTCTCCACGCGCCCAAACCTCGAACGCGGTTCCCACGACCTGGACGCGAGAATTTTCCGTGAACACCACAAAGGGCCGGTCGCCCTTGGCCACTTCGAAATATCCCTGGCCACGGAAATGAATTTCCCGCGTTTCCCCTTTCACGCCCGAACGCCAACGAAGCTGGCTGCCCGCGTTCAGCCGCACGACGCTGCCGTCTTCCAGGGAAATGGTTTCGCGCTGTAAAGCCAGCGTGGCGGCCTCTTGCCAAAGATCTTCTTGTCCGTTGGAAAAAAACCAGAACAGGAAACCAATGCAGAGCATCGCCGCGACCGAACCAAGAGCCCAGGTTGAAAAGGCCATCCGCGCTGCGGGTTTTTCCGCCGGCTCCCGAACCGGGTAGATGACTCCTGGCCGCGGTTGAGCCACGGGAAGATCGCCCGGTTTTCCCGTGGGTTGTGCGGGCAGCCTAACGGGATCAGGCGAGGCGAGCCCTAACCGGGCGACCAACGCTTCTTTGCCGGAGCTCACATCGAAACCCTCGTCGGGTAGGGGGGCCGCGTTCTCCGCCCAAACTTTTTCCAATTCGCCAAAAACCTTTTCGTGTTCGGCGGATTGGGCGCGCCAGGCCGCCAGCATGCGTTCACCGGAAGCATCCAGTTGCCCCGCCAGGTGTCGGGCGATCAGGTTGTAATCGGGTTCTGGTTTCATGCCGGTTCTTCCATCCAATCGAGCCGGAGGCTCCGGTTTCGTCTTTGCATACGCTGGCGCCTCGGAAAACCCTCACATAAGGGGTGTAAAAAAAATAAATTGGTTCAAATCCCACAAGCGGTCGCGCAATTTTTTGAGCGCCCGGCCCATATGAACCTCAACGGTCTTAATGGAAATGCCAAGGATTGTAGCAATTTCCACGTACTTGAGTCCCTCGAAACGGCTGAGGCAAAAAACGGCGCGCTGATGCTGGGAGAGCGCGCGCAAGGCTTGCCTCACGCGATCTCTTTTCACGAAGGCCTCGGGATCTTCCGGGGGCGCGGGTTGGCCCTCGTCCAATTCCCCAACCAAACCCTGACGCCGCAACTGGCGCAGATGATCGATGGCCAGGTTGCGGGCGATACGGAAGAGCAGCGATCGGAAATTGCGCTGAACATCCAAATCCGCTCTCATTTGCCAGAGCTTGGCGAAGGTCTCTTGCACCAGATCCTCCGCGGTTTCACGATCGGGCGTTCGGTTCCATAAAAAGTTAAATATCTTGGGGGCATAATGTTGGTACAGCATCAGAAATGCCTTGGAATCATCCCCACGCACCGCCTTTACCAGGCTGGCCTCATCCCATGTCTCCAAACAAAGCTCCTGTCTTCCCGCGGATTCCCGCCACGATCAAAGAAACATTCATGAGAAACTTTCCACGATAAGCAATATTCTAACCCCGAATCCGTGTGATTTTCGATTCACTCCCTGGACATCGTGGGATTCTCTCAATAATGAGGGCTCTCACTGCTCTGAGGAATTCACTCATTGGAACGACAGCGTCTACTTAATTAAAGAGATTTGAAAGCTGAGAAGAGATTGAGACAATTTTCAAAATCGCTTAAACTTGTAGCAATAGAAGTCACGTATTGGTGAACAGAGGTGGAAGATGGACATTCAAACGCTCCAAGTGTCTTTCAAACTGCCAGTCGTTACCCAAAAAGATGGCGATTATATTGTTTCTTCATGCCCGGCACTCGATGTATTCAGCCAAGGATCGGATGAAAAAGAAGCTATCGACAATTTATTAGAAGCTTTAAAGCTCTTTCTTGAAACCTGTTATGAGATGGGAACGCTTAACGAAGTTTTGAAGGAATGTGGCTTTAAGCCCTCAAGGGAGAAAAGAGGCGGTTTAGCCACGGAGCACTTGTACTTGGACGTGCCGGTATCCTTTTCTCAGAGCAGAGAAAATGCCCAAGCTTGCGCCCATTGATTGGAAGACACTGGAAAAGATTCTCCTTGCCGATGGATTTAAGCACGTGAGGACAAAGGGCGGTCATAGAATATATCAAAAGCCAGGACTGATCCGGCCTCTTGTAGTTCCCGCTCATGGTGAAATACGCGCCGAAATAATTAAATCCAATATGCGAACAGCAGGGATGAGTAGGCACCGGTATTTTGCGCTTTTGAAAAAAGTAAAATCTTGAACGAAAGATCACCTATAGGATCGGTTCTTTAGGCTTGCTTGTCAGTTGCCGGCGACAAGAAGCTCGCGGCCCGGCAAGTATGTAAGCCCGGAAAAAGCCCGACTCAAGAGCCCAGGGCCCATCACATGGACATCCGAATGAATTCGCC
>JBGTRP010000139.1:0-11747 GCA_041940685.1 Acanthopleuribacteraceae bacterium | reverse complement strand
CTGGCGCAGCAGCTTCAGTTACCTGATCAGCGTGGCCTTCCTCAAAACCATCAACCGCATCCGCGACGCGCTTTTCCGCCATGTGCTGCGCATGAAGATGGCGTTCTTCGACAAGGAGCCCGTGGGCAGGCTGTTGACTCGCACCATCAACGACTGCGAGTCCCTGGGCGAAACCCTGCGTGCGGGGATATCCACGATTTTCGTGGATATGTTGTCGGTTGTCGTCATCTTCGGCGTGATGATCAAGCTGGATTGGGGACTCACACAGATCGTGATGTTTTCCGCGCCGGTCATTTTTTTGGTGGTGCGCTGGTGTGGTTCGCGGCTGCGGGCCAAGTACCTGGAGGTGCGCTCCGCGCTGGCCGAGGCAAACGGCATTATGGCCGAGGGCATCGCGGGCGTAGAAGTGTTGCAACTGTTCCGCCAACGGGAATGGTCCTCGCATAATTTTCAGAACGCCAATAGGGATTACCGCCGCGCCACCATCACCAGCAATGTCTACGATTCGTTGCTCTACGCGCTGATCGACGGGATTGCGGCGATTGTAACCGCTCTGATTTTGGTATTCGCCTTCAACCTTCGGTTCGGTCTGATCGAGGTGGGCACCCTGATCGTGTTCCTCAACCAGGTGGAGCGCATGTTCGTTCCAATCCGCGATATCAGCGGCAAGTTCGCCATCATTCAGCAAGCGCTGGCCGCGCTGCAGCGCATCTTCGAGTTGCTCAACAAGGGGGAAACCATTCGTCAAGGGACGCGAACGCTCACGGGCGACCGTCTGCCCATCCGCTTCAAGGACGTGGGCTTTCGTTACCAGACCGATGGGCCCAAGGTGTTGGAGGATGTCAGCTTCGAGGTTTCGCCGGGGCAGGTGATCGCCCTGGTTGGGCAAACCGGAAGCGGCAAATCCACCATTGGAAAGTTATTGATTCGCGCCTATGACGGTTACGAGGGTTCGATCCAGGTGGGCGGTGAAGAGATCCGTGAGTTGAACTACCATTCCCTGCGCTCAAAGGTTGCGGTGGTTCAACAAGATGTCGAGCTGTTTCCGGGCAGCTTGCGGGAAAACATTGCCATGTTCGACGAAGGGATCAGCGAGGAGAAAATCCTCTGGGCCGTGCGTTTGGTGAAGGCGGAACACATGCTGGCGCAATTGGAGGGTGGGCTGGACTTCGAGGTGCGGGAAGACGGCAGCAATCTATCTACGGGTCAGGTGCAGTTGATCGTTTTTGCGCGTGCTTTGGCCCATGACGCGCCTATCATTCTTATGGACGAGGCCACTTCAAGCGTGGATTCCGTGACAGAGGCCTGGATCCAGGAAGCCATTTTCCAGATTTTTCAGCACAAGACCGTGCTCATCGTCGCCCATCGACTCTCCACCATCGCGGCCGCGGATACGATTTTGGTGCTGCGCGATGGTCGCGTGATCGAGCGGGGCTCCCATCAGGAATTGGTGGGAATTGAGCATGGGTATTATGCTGATCTGATCGAGGCCTCCCGTTTTCAATCGAGCCGCGAAGAAGAATTGCTGGTGACCTGAGGATTGGGCCAAATGAGCCGCGGCAAAAGGACTGCAACCAACCATTTTTCAACTGAATCCGGTTCGAAATAGGAGCCGCGCGTGTCCAACCAACCCTGGCGTCAATTGCCGGCGCCCTTTGCGCAACCCGGGCGCGCCGTGGTGATCGGCGGCGGCTTGGCCGGCTGTTGCGCCGCCTATAGTCTGAGCGCCCGTGGCTGGAAGGTCAGGCTTGTCGAGCGCCGAAGCAGGCTCGCGGGCGAGGCTTCGGGAAACCCCGCGGCCGCGGTTCAACCCTTACTCTCGTTGAAGCCCAGTCCTCTGAGCCGTTTCCACGAGGCCGCCTACCGCGCGGTGCTGCGCCGCGTAGCCAGGTGGGAAGGTGAGGCCCAGACCTTTGGTTGGCGGGGAGGCGGGGTGGCGCAACTCCCGGTAACCGCCCGTTTACGGCGTCAATTGGCGGGTCTTGCGGCGGCCGGGATTCCCCCCGCGATCGCCCGGGCCATGGACGCGATCGAGGCGCGGCGGCGTGGCGGGCTGGACTTGGGCCAGGAGGTTCTTTTCTTCGAGGCTGGCGGGCTTTTGGACCCGGCCGCATGGTGCCGCCGTCACGCGCAACGGTCGGGAATCACCCTGGTTGCCGGCCGGGAAGCCGCGAGAATCGAGCGATGCGACGGAGGCTGGCGGGTGTGGGACGCCGTGGGTAACCCGCTCGGGGACGGTGAAGTGGCGATCCTCGCCAACGCCCATGAAGCGAAGGTTCTCGCGCAAACCGCCTGGTTGCCGATCACCCGGGTGCGGGGCCAAATCGCGCTGGTCTCTCGCGAGCATTACCAGCGGAAACCCGCGATGGTCATCGGTTACCATGGGTATGTGGCGCCAGTGGCCGCGGATGAGATTTTATTGGGAGCTACCTGGTCCCATGACGATGATTGCGTGGCATTGCGAGCGGAGGATCACGAACAATTACTGGCCCGCGCACGGCGTTGGCTGCCCGACCTGGGCCTGAGGCCAGACGCTCCGCTTCGAGGCCGGGTCGCATTCCGATCCCAAAGTCCGGACCACCTACCGCTGGTGGGCCCGGTCCCGGATGCGCGCACTTTCGCCTCCGATTATTACGACCTGCATCATGGCCGAACCAGAGCGGACTATCCGGTTGCTGCCTATATTCCAGGGCTGTTCCTTTCCCTGGCGCATGGCGGTCGCGGGGTGGCGTCCGCCTGTCTGGCCGGGGAGATTCTCGCCGCCCAGGTTTGTGGCGGAGAACCGCCCGTGCCGGAGGCGCTGGTTCAAGCGGTGAACCCGGCCCGCTTCCTCATCCGCCACCTCCAAAAAAGCCCCGCGCATCGGCCCGTTCCGTTCTGGTAGGGTTGGAACGGAGATTTTGCCGATCTTTTTTCGGGTCGGCGGTTGTCCAAGGGAGCAATTCGTTCGGCGTTCCTGGTCGATGGCCATTCCTCATTTTCGCGAAACGGGGAGGCACAGGGTTTCCGGCCGAATTTGTTATGATGGGGCGGCTTTCCCAATGGAGCTTTGGAGTGTGAGGCAAGCATGCTTTGGATGATGATTGGTGCGGTGGCCCTGATTATTGTGCTGGGTGTCTTCGCCCATTTTCGAGAACGCAAGCGGGTGCAAGCGCTTCAGCGAGGGGCCGAGGAACTGGGATTGAGCTTCAGCGCGCGCAAGCGCGGCGATGTTCCCCTGAGGTACGGTTTCTTCGAGCTCTTCAAGAAGGGGAGTAACCGCTACGCCTCCAATTGCATGAGTGGCGTCCGTGAAGGCAAACGATTGGAGTTGTTCGACTACCATTACGAAACCTACTCCACCGACAGTGAGGGGCGCCGTAAAACCCATCATCATCATATGGGCTGTGTCCTGCTCGCGCTTCCCCGCGATTGTCCGGAGCTCATTGTCCGCCCCGAGGGTTTTTTCGACAAGGTCGCCGCGGTGGCCGGTTTTGACGACATCGATTTCGAGTCCTATGAATTTTCTCGAAAATTTCATGTGAAGAGCTCCGATAAGAAGTTTGCTTACGGCATCCTGCATCCACGCATGATGGAGCACTTGCTGCGCTATCCGGGCTTTTCACTGGAATTTGAGGACCGTTACTGCCTGGTCTGGAAAAAGGGAAAGCTCAAGGCCGAGACCATGCGGCATTGGCTTGATATAATGGCTGGAGTTTCCCGGTTGTTGCCCGGATATTTGTTTGAGCCCGAGGCGGACGTTTCCGGCGGATAAGGTTTCCGCCTGGAGTCGCAAACTTGGGGGGGAGTGCTGAATGGGTGTATGGATTTGGGTTTTGCTCGCGTTGGCGCTTATTTTGGTCGTGGTGGTCCTCGGCCATTACAACAGCCTGGTGGCCGTGCGCAACCACTGTGAGGAGGCTTGGGCCAATATCGATACCGAGCTCAAGCGCCGGCACGACTTGATCCCCAATCTGGTCAATACGGTAAAGGGCTTTGCGGCCCAAGAAAAGACCATCTTGGAAGAGATCACCCGGCTGCGCGCGTCCTGCTTGCTGGAAGATAAACCCTCCCGGGCCAGGGCGGCCAAGGAGAGCGCGCTCAGCGGAAAATTGGGGCAACTGATGGTGCAGGTCGAGGCCTATCCCAACCTGACCTCCAGCGATAATTTTCTTCAGCTCCAGGAGGAGCTCACCCATACCGAGGACCGCATTCAGGCGGCCCTGCGCTTCTACAACGGGAACGTTCGCGAGAACAACAACAAGGTGCAGATGTTCCCCTCCAACCTGATTGCCGGCATGTTTCGTTTCGAAACACGGGACTATTTTGAAATCAATGAGCCCGGATTTCGGGACAAACCGGTGGTGGAGTTTTAACCGGGAGACAACCAAAAACGAACCAAGTCCTAAAATATTTGCGGAAGAAGATAAGGTAGTATTTTTTTTCTGAGAGAACCTGTTTTACTTCCTCGTTTCTCAATGGTTCCAGCATATTTTTTGAGAGGTAGAAACCCATGAATCGTCAAAATCCCCGCGGCCGTTGGAAGCGGCGCGACTTCCTGAAATCGGCGGTGGGCCTGGGCGCGGCCGCATCCTTTCTGGGCAAGGCCGGAAGGTTTGCGCCTGAGGATGTGAGCGCTTGGAAATACGGACCGCTGCAGCCCGATCCCAAGGGCGTAATGGACCTGCCTAAGGGTTTCCGCTACCACATGTTTTCCCTGGCCGGCGAGACCATGGACGATGGGTTCCTGGTTCCCGGCGCCCAGGATGGGATGGCCGCGTTTCCCGGCGAGAACGGGACCACCCTTCTGGTGCGCAACCACGAGCTCGTACCCGCGGATCGGCGTCCCGACGCCTTCGATCACAATGTCAAAGCCTTTCGAGAATTGGACGAGACGCTTCGCTACGACGGCGGCAAGGGCCGGGCCGTTGTTTCGGGCGGAACCAGCACCCTGGTCTACGACACCGCCAAGAAACAGTTGCTGAAACATCATCTGAGCCTGACCGGGACCATCCGCAACTGCGCGGGAGGGCGTACGCCCTGGGGAACCTGGATCAGTTGCGAGGAAGCGCTGGACATGCCCAATTTCATGCTGGACCAACAACATGGCTATTGTTTCGAGGTCGACCCCCGCGCGGGCAAACTAAGCCCGCCGAGGCGGCTGGACGGCCTAGGCCGCTTCCGCCACGAGGCGGTGGCCATCGACCCACGGTCCGGCATCGTCTACCTCACCGAGGACCATTCCGACGGCTTGCTGTACCGCTTCATCCCCAAGGCCCCGCGCGAACTGACCGCGGGCGGCCGCCTTCAAGCCCTGAAAATCGAGGGGAAACCAGGCGTTTCCACCGCCAATCGATCGGATATGGGCGCGGATCGATTCGCCCTGGGCGAGTCTCATCGGGTTTCCTGGGTCGATATGGAGGACATTCACGACCCCGCCAACGACCTGCGCCTGCGGGGAAGGAAAGCCGGGGCGGCCGCATTCTGCCGGGGCGAGGGCATCGATTACGACCAGGGCCAGGTCTTCGTGGCCTGTACGTCCGGCGGCAGCCAGGGAGTCGGTCATGTGTGGCGCTACACTCCGGACGGGGAGCGGGGAGAGGGAGATGGCGGGAGCCTGACCCTGATCTGCGAGCCCGACGACCCCAAGCTCATGTGCAAGATTGACAATATTTGCGTCGCCCCCAGCGGCGATCTGATCCTGGCCGAGGATGGCGGCCATCCTCCAAACCGCATTTTGGGACTCACGCCCGAGGGAGAGATCTACCCCATCGCCGCCAATGTCCAGAACAGCGCGGAGGTCGCGGGCTGCACCTGGTCCGCGGACGGCTCTACCCTGTTCTTCAACATTTTCCACCCAGGCGCCACCCTGGCGGTTCAAGGGTCTTGGCGCTGATTCCCAAGGCAATCATAAGGTAGTCAGGTCTTTGGCGTGTTGCGAACGAAAAAGAAGCAAAGCGCCCCGTAACTCGGATTTCATACCTCAATCGCGCCAAAAAAACTCCTTTATCTTGATCCGCTTTTCCTCCGGGCTTTGGTAGGCGATGATGAGCTTGTTGCCGAGTAAGGCCATGCGGGGGAAGCCGCTGATCCTGCCTGCCGGAGTCTTGTCGACCAGGATGGGTTGGCCGATGGGCATGGGGCCGTTGGTTTGGTAGCGGGCGAGTTGGACGCGGTTGGTTTCTTCGCCGCGTTCTACCCAGAGCACGGCAAGGCGGTTGGGGCCTAGGATTTGTACATCCACCCGGCCGAGCGCGTCCTTGGCGACCCGCTGGGTTTTGCCGAATTCGCGACCGCCATCGCGGGATAGCTTGAGACTTACCCGCGAATCCTTGGCGCCGTTGAACCAGGCCGCCGCGACCAGAGATCCGCGGATATCCATGGCGGGCCCGTTGACGGGACAGCCGTGGATCTCCCAGCCATCGTCGTGGATGGCCGCGCCTTTGGCCCAGGTACCGCTTTGGAACCTGGCCAGGTAAATATCGCGGATGTGTTCCGGCGTTTTGTCGCGATAGAGCGCCAATAGACCATTTTCGGTGGCTACCAAATCCGTGCCGCAGCACTCGCAGGTGCTGTCGTCCAGTACGGTCTCCGGCCCCAACGCATTGGTTTGGATGTTGCGGTAGCGCAGTTGCATGGCGCCGGGCTTCTCCGCGGCCATGGCTCTGCCGTCCAGCCAGATGGCGGCCACGCCGCCGTCCGGATCCGGCGCCAGGGAGATAAAACCGTGTTCGGTCTCACTGCGGTCCTGGTGCAGCCATTCCGGCGCGGACCAGGAGCGGCCGTCATCGAAAGATCTGGCGAACCGGACGCCATAGGCGTAGGTTCCCTCGCCGTTTTTCTCCAGCCAGGCCGCGACGAGCAGATTTTGAGTGACGATCAGCTTGGGGAAATCCGCCCAATTGATAAAGAGACGGTCACTTTCGTAGATGGTGTTCGGCGCGCTCCATTTTTTGCCGTCCCAGGCGGCGAAGCGCAGCTTGCCCTCATGTTTGCCGGCCGATTCGAGCCAACTCATGTAAAGCTTGTCCTCAAAAACCCAGAGACTTGCCTCGCCGCTCCCCGCGCCGGCCGGGTTCTCCAGCACCCTCGTTTGAACGGTATCCCCGCCATTCGCGAATAATGCCGCATGGGCCCACAGGATCAGGGGAAGGGCAACAAGCGCTAGGCTGCCGGAAAATCTTTGCGCTTCAATCATGACCTTGCTCCTTCATGGAAGTGGTAGTTAGGGTACATCCAGAAACAGGAAAATTCACCATGGAGGACACGAAGATAAAACAAAAGAGTTTGTGGTATCTATATATAATTAAAAGTCTTACGTGATTTTCTTTTCTGTGACTCCGTTCTCTTGTGGTTCAAAAAAATACGTTTCTGGGCAGGCTCTAATTTGAGGGTTACACACATCAGTCCCCATCCGGGAAGAGGGGGGCCTCGGGCTCATGAGGCGGCGTCTCTTTGTTTTCCAGCGCGGCCTTGTAGGCGGCCAGCGCCCGTTTGCGCGCGAAGCCGTGATCGACCATAGGCGATGGGTAGTCCGGCTGCAACAGCTCGGGCACCCATTGTTTGATGTAGGTCATGTCCTTGTCGAATTTCTGGGCCTGGGTCCAGGGGTTGAAGACGCGGAAATATGGGGCGGCATCACAGCCGGTGCCCGCGGCCCACTGCCAGTTGCCGTTGTTGGCGGAGAGATCGTAGTCCAGGAGCTTGGCCGCGAAATAGGCCTCGCCCCAGCGCCAATCGATGAGCAAATGCTTGCAGAGGAAGCTGGCGGTGATCATTCGCACGCGGTTGTGCATGAAGCCGGTCTGGTTGAGTTGGCGCATGCCCGCGTCGACGATCGGGTAGCCGGTCCGGCCCTGGCGCCAGCGTTCGAATTCGTTGGAGTCATTGCGCCATTGGATGCGGTCGTAGTCCGGGCGGAAGGGCGCGTCTACCACCCTGGGGAAGTGAAACAGGATTTGCATGAAGAACTCGCGCCAGATCAGCTCACTGAGCCAGGTGTCGTTGAGGTCGCGGGCCAAGCGGCAGAGGCGGCGGATGCTCAGGGTGCCGAAACGCAGGTGAACGCCCAGGCGGGAGGTTGTATCCAGCCCGGGCAGATCTCGGGTGAGGTGGTAGTCGGCCAGAGCTGCTTCATCCGGTTGGGGGGAAGGAAATTCGAAACCGGGATCCTTGAAGCCCATTTCCTCCAAGGCGACCAGGGGAAAGGGCGAGGTCTTGAGCAGGGAAGGGTAGTGGGTCTCCGTGGCGAAGGAAGCGAGCTGCCAGTCCTCCAGGGAGGAAAGCCATTTGCGTTTGTAGGGCGTGAACACGGTGTAGGGCCGGCCGGAGTTGTTGAGAATCTCTTCCTTTTCGAAGATGCACTGGTCCTTGTAGGTATGCAGTTCGATCGAATGTGTGTGAAGGAATTCCCGCACCGCTCCATCCCGTTCCCGAGCATAGGGCTCGTAGTCATGATTGGCGTAGACCGCGGTAATCTCAAAATCGCGGCACAGGGTTTCAAAGGCTTCCAGCGGGGCGCCGTAGAAGGTCCAGAGCGATGCCCCCATTTCGGCCAACCGCTGATGAAGCTCCTGGATATGGCGATAGATGAAGGCCACGCGCTTGTCTTGTTGATCGCGCAACACATCCAGAATATTGCGGTCGAAAATGAATATGGGCAGAACCCGCGGGTTGTTTGATAGCGCCTGGAACAAGCCGTGGTTGTCTTCCAGTCTCAAATCCCGCCTGAACCAGAACACGGCGATGTCCGGTTGCTTGCCTTGCATGGACGCTCCTTCGGAAGCGCTATTATAGCGAACTTTGATGGAGCGTAGGGTGGAGCCGGACGGTTCGAACCGTGAACGCTGGTGGAGGATTTTCCTTGCGCTACAAATGAAAGCGCGCTCAAGCCAGTGGAAATCCGGCAGACTTGGGGCGGAGGAATGGGCTTGAGAGGCTTTCCGCTAAGAGCTCTCCAGGCCCAGGCGCTCCAGGCGGTAGTCGCCGCTGAGTATGTTTTCGCACCAGTCCATGTGATCCAAATACCAGCGAACCGTCTTGCGCATGCCGCTCTCGAAGCTTTCCCGCGGTTTCCAACCCAACTCCCGCTGGATTTTACCGGCATCGATGGCGTAGCGCTGGTCGTGGCCCGGCCGATCCTTGACAAAGGTAATCAGGTCTTTGTGGGGCCGCTCGCGCGGGACGAACTCATCGAGCAACTCGCAAATGTGGTGGACCACCTGGAGGTTGGTTTTTTCATTGTGGCCTCCCACGTTGTAGGTTTGGCCCGGGCGGCCGGAGGCCAACACCTCCAGGATGGCCTCGCAATGGTCCTGTACATAGAGCCAGTCGCGGATATTGCTGCCGTCGCCGTAAACGGGAATCGCCTCGCCGCGCAAGGCCTTGAGAATGATGACCGGAATCAGTTTTTCAGGGAATTGAAAAGGCCCGTAATTGTTAGAGCAATTGGTGGTAAGCGCCGGCAGACCGTAGGTGTGGTGGTAGGCGCGGACCAAATGGTCGGAGGCGGCCTTGGAGGCGGAATAGGGCGAGTTGGGGGCGTAGGGCGTTTCCTCGGTGAAAAAACCCTCCGCGCCCAGGGAACCATACACCTCGTCGGTGGAAACATGCAGGAAGCGAAAACCCCGCCTCCGGTCCGCGGGTAGGGTTCTCCAATAGGCGAGCGCCTTGTCCAGCAGGTTGAAGGCGCCATTGACATTGGTCTGGATGAAAAGCGCGGGTCCGGTGATGGAGCGGTCCACATGGCTCTCGGCCGCGAAGTTGGCCACCCAATCCACGGGGTGTTCCCTGAAAATGGTCTCGACCAGCTCGGGGTCGGCGATGTCGCCGTGGTAAAAGCGGTAGCGGGCATGCGCCTCCGCCTCTTTGAGGTTGTGCGGATTGCCCGCGTAGGTCAGTTTGTCCAGGTTAATAACCCCGAACCCCCGGCGAAGGGCCTCCAGGATGAAATTCGCGCCGATAAATCCCGCGCCGCCGGTTACGAGAATGGTTGCCTTGGGCAAAGCTCTCCCCCTAAATCCAAAAATTGCGTTCCTATAAGAAAGGCGTCAGGTCACCCTTGCCCTCGCGCAGCACCTGAACCTCGGTGCCTTCCAGTTGGATCACGGATGAATATTCGGGCGCCAGATAACCGCCGTCGACAGCCATGTCGATCATGTGTCCAAATCGGTCCTTGATATCGTACACATCGGTGCATGGCTGCTCATCGCCCTCCATTTGGCAGGTGGTCGTGATAATGGGATGGCCCAACTGCCTGACGATCGTGAGAATCACCGGATGGTCGGGTACGCGGATACCTACCTGCTTCCGTTTGCTCTGCAATAGCTTGGGCACCTCACGCGTGGCCGGAAGCACAAAGGTGTAGGGACCCGGTAGACGGCCGCGAATGAGGCGATGGGCCTGGTCGGACAACACGCCGTACTTGCTGATATCCTTGAGGTCGCTGCAAATGAAGCTCAGGGGTTTGTCGGCGCGCATGCGCTTCATGCGGTAGATTTGGTCAATGGCTTTTTTTTCCAGGATACTGCACCCCAATCCATAACAGGTATCGGTGGGATAGGCCAGCAGCCCGCCCTGCCGCAGGTATTCGAGCACCTGGTCCACGTAGCGTTGTTGGGGATTATCGGGGTGAATATCGAGAATTTTCATGACAACCGTCGCCTCGAGCCCGGGCCAGCTTGCTCTGACGCCGGTAAAACCCTATGGTACCACCTTTTGCCGCCAATCGATGCAAAACGGGAGGTGGGGAATGGAGCCAAGGAGCGCGCGCGCGGATCGTTGAGGGGAAGGCGAATAAAGGGAAGCGCGGCTTGAGGAAGGAACGGTCACGGGTTATCCGCGAAATGGGCGGCGTACGGATCTTCGTGTATGGAGTGTTGGTAAAATTTGGCAAATTCTTGAACGGGAGTACGGCGTCTTCTTGCCTGAAAAGCTGGTATAATGTGGCATGTTTTGGACAAGCCTCTGTATTTTGTTCTGCCTGGATGAATTCCGGGCCGAACCCCTTTCTGCCGAAACCCAAAAATGGGTTCGCTACCTGGAAGAGGACCGCTTTCAGCAAACGCGCGGGGCCTTGTTCAACTCGCTGGAATACGTGGCGCGTTTTCGGGTGATTTTTCGCGAGCAAGGCGTACCCGAGGATCTCGTTTGGCTGGCGCTGATCGAGAGCAGTTTTTTACCGCATGTGACCAGTCCTACCGGAGCGCGCGGCATGTACCAGTTCAAGCCGCTGACGGCGCGGGCCTTCGGACTGAAGGTTTCCGGGAATTTGGATGAACGCTACGACCCCCTGCTCTCCGCCCATGCCGCCGCGCGCTACCTGGCCTATCTCAGCAAAAAGTTCGCCAGTTGGGAATTGGTGTTGGCGGCCTACAATCTTGGCGAGGGCGACCTGCGCCGCGCCATGCTCGCCAGAGGCGCCACCAGTTGGCAACAGGTTCGTCCGTTCGTGCGCAAGGAAACGCGGGACTTCGTCGGCAAGGTCAAGGCCGCGGTCGTGGTGGGCAACCGGTTTTGGGATTCCGACCGCGCCCGAGAGTTGAAATCAAGCAAGGTCTACCGGGTTCGCAAGGGCGATTCACTGTATGCGATCGCGCGTGATTTTGGCGTGGCCGTGGAGGCCCTGCTGCACGCCAACGACATGAGCTCTCACCATCTCAGCGTGGATCAGATTCTCATTATTCCCCAGGCCCAGGACCCTTGAGGCCGCATCCTTGGATCCTCTCTCTTTCACTGACGTTCGCCGCGAGAAGGCTTCGATTTCTGGG
>JBGTRP010000138.1:0-11790 GCA_041940685.1 Acanthopleuribacteraceae bacterium | reverse complement strand
TCCCTCATCCTTTTGCCATGGGTTCCGGTGGCCAACGGCTCTATCGCACTGGAGACCTGGCCCGCTATACGAACCATGGGCGTATCGAATACCTGGGCCGTATCGATTTCCAGGTGAAACTGCGCGGGTATCGCATCGAGCTCGGCGAAATCGAAGCCCGCCTGCGAACGCTGGAGAACATTTCTGATGCGGCGGTTCTGGTGCGTGAAGACCCCAGGGGAGAACCTCGCCTTACCGCCTACCTCGTTGCCGCCGAGAACAAACCCCAGCGGCCGGGTGCGGAGGCGGACTGGACCCGCGAACTGAAGACTCACTTACCGGTTTACATGGTCCCTACTTTCTTCGTCAGCCTGGACGCCCTTCCGCTGAACGCCCATGGCAAACTGAACCGCGCCGCGTTACCCGAGCCGGACTGGAACCGAGAAGCAGAGGCTCGCTATCTGGCCCCTCGCACGCCGCTCGAATGGGACCTGGCAAAAATTTGGGCGGACGTGCTCGGGATCGAACGCGTCGGCGTAACCGAAGATTTTTTCCAATTGGGTGGGCACTCTCTGCTTGCCTTGCGTGTGGTTTCCCGTATTCGCCGGACTCTCGAAACGGAGATCTCCGTACGACTGCTCTTCGAGGAACCCACCATCGCCGGGTTGGCCGCGATTCTGGAGGCTTCCGACGCCCCCCAGTCGCCCCAGGCGCCGCCCATTCTTCCCGTCTCCCGTGAACAACCGCCGCCGCTTTCCTTTGCCCAGCAACGCCTGTGGTTCATCGACCGCTTCGAACCCGGAAACCCTGCTTACAACCTGCCCGGCACGCTGCGCATGAAGGGCGCCTTCGACGCCGGTTCCTTTCAGTCCGCCATCAATACTCTCATCCAAAGACATGAGTCCTTCCGCACGCGGTTCATCCTTCTGGACGGCGAACCCCGCCAATGCATCGAACCGCCATATCCATTCACCCTTCCCTTTGTCGACTGGAGCGGATTCTCCAGCGATTGGGCCGAAGCCGCCATACATGAATTGGCCAGGCGCGAGGCAGCCTTTCAATTCGACCTCGAGACCGGTCCCTTATTCCGCTGTTCCCTTGTCCGCATGGCTCACGACCGCCATTTCCTGCTTATCAACATGCACCACATCATCTCCGACGGCTGGTCTCATGCCATCTTCGTAGGCGAGATCGGCGCTGCCTACCAAGCCCATCTCGATGATCAACCCCTCCAATTGCCGCCCCTGCCCGTCCAATACGCGGACTTCGCCCACTGGCAGCGAGCCTGGCTGCGGGACGAGATTCTGCAAGACCAACTCGACTTCTGGACTCGACATCTCGGACCCAACCCAGCGCCCATCGAACTCCTCACCGACCACCCCCGGCCCATGCGCCAAAATTACGCGGGCGCCTTCGAGCCATTACGCCTGCAACCTAACTTGGCCCGCGATCTCGGCAAACTGGCCCAAAAGCACCATGCCAGTCCCTTCATGCTGCTATTGAGCGC
Source organism: Acanthopleuribacteraceae bacterium (assembly GCA_041940685.1). GTDB lineage: Bacteria > Acidobacteriota > Holophagae > Acanthopleuribacterales > Acanthopleuribacteraceae > JBGTRP01. Next base: position 10,304 of record JBGTRP010000138.1, on the reverse strand, counting down.
CTTCAACCTACTGCTCGCCCGTTATTCAGGTCAGAACGAGATCTTCGTGGGCACCCCCATCGCCAATCGCAACCGCTTCGAAACCGAGGGCCTGATCGGCTTCTTCGTCAACACCCTCGTCCTGCGCACCGACCTCTCCGGCAACCCGGGCTTTTCCGAACTTCTGGATCGGGTGCGCCGCTTCACGCTGGAGGCTTACGCCCACCAGGACCTGCCCTTCGAACAATTGGTCGAGGCGCTCCAACCCGAACGCGACCTCAGCCGCAACCCTCTGTTCCAGGTCAGCTTCAACTTCCAGACCCGAACCGAGGCGGCGCCGCCCGACCGCGGCTTGCGCATTCAACCCCTGGAAACCGGCTCGGCCACCACCCACTTCGACCTCAGCCTCAGCCTGAACGAGCTGCACGGCGGTCGTCTGGAAGGTGGTTTCCTTTACTCCAGCGCGCTCTTCAATGCCGAAAGCATCCAGCGCATGGGAGTCCAATTCCAGGTCTTACTGGCGAGCCTGGTCGCCGCGCCCGAGACGCCCATCGACCGCATCGAGCTGTTGCCCGAGGAGGAACGGCGCATTCTGCTGCGGGAATGGAACCAAACCGCGCTCGACCTGCCCAGCGAGACGCCCACCCATCGGCATATTGCCGAGCGAGTCCAGCGCTACCCCGATGCGGTGGCCCTGGTCATGGACCATTTCGATCCAGAAGGCGGGACCCACGTGCCGGTCCGCATGACCTATGCCGGACTCGGAGACATGGTCATCGTTCTGGCCCAACGGCTCTCGGCGAACGGCGTGGGTCCGGGAACACTGGTAGGCCTCTACTGCAAGCGTTCCCCGGCCATGGTGGTCGCCATGCTGGCCGTGTGGGAGGCGGGCGGCGCCTACGTGCCCATCGATCCCGAGTACCCCGCTGACCGCATCGCCTACATGCTGGAGGACTGCGGAGCGCCCGTGGTGATTGCCCAGGCTGGTTTGGCGGAGAGCTTACCTCCCAACCAAGCTCGGACCCATATTCTCGATGATTCGGGTCATGCGGTTGGGGAAACGGATAACCTTTCGGCCCTGCCTCAAACGCGCGAAGGGGTGACCGCGGATCACCCCGCCTACCTGATCTACACCTCCGGCTCCACCGGCCGGCCCAAGGGTGCCCTGCTGCCGCATCGGGCCCTGGGCAATCACATGCTTTGGTTGGAGAGCGCCTTCCCGCTGCAACCCAACGACGCACTGGTGCAGAAGACGCCCTTCAGCTTTGACGCCTCGGTTTGGGAATTCTACGCGCCCCTGCTGGCCGGCGCCCAACTGGTGCTGGCCCGGCCCGGCGGTCACCGCGACCCCCGCTACCTGACCCAGTTGCTGCAACGCCACTACATCACCATTCTTCAAGTGGTGCCATCTCTGCTGCGGGTGCTGCTCGCAGAACCCGAATTCCTTCCAAACCGAACCCTCCGGCGCCTATATTGTGGCGGTGAGACGCTCACCCCGGATTTGGTTTCACGAGCTCAGGCCAATTCTAACCTGGAAATCGTCAACTTTTATGGCCCCACCGAAACCTGCATCAACAGCACCTATTGGGAGGCGAAGCCCAAACCCGATTTCGTTCCTATCGGCCGACCATTGGCCAATACGACTACCTATGTCGTGGATGAAACCACCCGGCCCCAACCCATTGGCGTTGCCGGCGAGTTGCTCGTGGGCGGCCCGGGCCTGGCGATTGGATACCTGGGCAGAAGCTCCTTAACCGCGGAACGGTTCGCGCCCGACCCCTTCAGCCTAAACCCCGGAAAAAGACTCTACCGCACCAGCGACCGTGTCCGTTTCCTAGCCGACGGAAGGATCGAATACCTAGGCAGGATCGATTTTCAGGTGAAACTGCGCGGGTTCCGCATCGAGCTTGGTGAAATCGAAGCCGCCCTGGAAAACCATCCTCAAGTTCGCATGGCCGCCGTACAAATCCGAGAGCTTCAACAAGGGGATCAACGCTTGGTCTCCTTCGTTCAAGCCGGTGAAGATGCGCCCACCCTGGAAAGCCTTCGCGAGTTTTTGAGCGGGTCGCTGCCGGACTTTATGATCCCCAGCGCCATCATCATTCGCGAATCCCTGCCCACTCTGCCCAACGGCAAACTGAATCGCCAGGCTTTATCCCGGGAGCCTTTACCCGAATTCGGGCGGGAAAAGGAAAAAGACCATGTCGCGCCCAGGACCTTTTGGGAGCTTCGGGTTGGCGAAATATGGGGAGAAGTACTGGCCGTGAACCGCATCGGGATACACGACAACTTTTTCGAGTTGGGTGGTCATTCCCTGTTGGCGACCTCCGTGGTTTCCCACATTCGACGCGATCTGGGTGTGGAGATTCCCGTGCGGCTGCTCTTCGAGGAACCCACCATCGCCGGGCTGGCCGCGTTTCTGGAGGCTTCCGATGTCTCCCTTTCGGCTCAGGCCCCGCCCATCCTGCCGGTCTCCCGCGGGCAACACTCGCCTCTCTCCTTCGCCCAACAACGCCTGTGGTTCATCGACCGCTTCCAGCCCGGCAACCCCGCCTACAACCTGCCCGGCGCGCTACGCATCGAGGGCGCCTTCGATCCCGCCTCCCTGGAAGCCGCGCTCACCCGCCTCATCCAGCGCCATGAATCCCTGCGCACCCGTTTCACCCTCGTGGACGGCGAACCCATACAGCAGATCGACCCGCCCTTCTCCTTTGCCCTCGCCCTGCTCGACTGGAGTTGCTTGTCCCAAGATGGGGCCGAGTCCGCCATCCTCCGGCTGGCCAGGCGCGAGGCCGCCTTCCGCTTCGATCTGGAGACCGGGGCCCTGTTCCGCTGCTGCCTGGTCCGCACCCGACCCGATCATCATTTCCTGCTGCTCAACATGCACCACATCATCTCCGACGGCTGGTCCCATGCCATCTTCGTGCGCGAGATCGGCGCGGCCTACCAGGCCCATCTCCACGGCCAACCGCTCGACCTGCCGCCCCTGCCCGTCCAATACGCGGACTTCGCCCACTGGCAGCGGGCCTGGTTGCGGGACGAGGTCCTGCAAGCCCAACTCGACTTCTGGACCCGCCATCTCGGTCCCAACCCCGCGCCCATCGAGCTGCCCACCGACCATCCTCGGCCCAAGCACCAGAGTTACGCGGGCGCCTTCGAGCCCTTCGGCCTCCAGCCCGCCCTGGCCCGCGATCTCGGCCAACTGGCCCAAGCCCACCGCGCCAGCCCCTTCATGCTGCTGCTGACCGCCTTCAACCTGCTGCTCGCCCGCTATTCCGGTCAGGACCGGATCTTCGTGGGCACGCCCATCGCCAACCGCAACCGCGCCGAGACCGAGGGGCTGATCGGCTTCTTCGTCAACACCCTCGTCCTGCGCACCGACCTCTCCGGCAATCCGGTCTTCTCCGAGCTTCTCGACCGGGTGCGCCGCTTCACCCTGGAAGCCTACGCCCATCAGGATCTGCCCTTCGAGCAACTGGTCGAGGCGCTCCAACCCGAGCGCGACCTCGGCCGCAACCCCCTGTTCCAGGTCAGCTTCAACTTCCAGACCCGAACCGAGGCGGAACCCTCTTCCGATCGCGGCCCGCGCATCCAAGCCCTGGAACCCGGCTCGGCCGTCACCCATTTCGACCTCAGCCTCAGCCTCACCGAGCTGTCCGGCGAGCGCCTGGAAGGCGGTTTCCTCTACTCCAGCGCGCTCTTCGATGCCGGCAGCATCCAACGCATGGCCGAACAGTTCCAGGTCCTGCTGGCCAACCTGGCCGGCGCGCCGGATACGCCCATCCACCGCATCGAGCTGCTGCCCGGGCAGGAACGGCGCATCCTGCTGCGGGAATGGAACCAGACCGCGCTCGACCTACCCAGCGAGACGCCTACCCACCGCCATCTCTTCGAACGCGGCCGGCGCTACCCCGATGCCGTGGCTGTTGTGATGGACCATCTCGATCCAGAGGGCGGGGACCACCGGCCCTTCCGGCTGACCTATGCCGGGCTCGGAGACGCGGTCATGGTCCTGGCCCAACGGCTCTCATCGAACGGCGTGGGGCCCGGAACCATGGTGGGCCTCTATTGCGAGCGCTCGCCGGCCATGGTGGTCGCCATGCTGGCGGTGCTGGAGGCGGGCGGCGCCTATGTGCCCATCGACCCCGAGTACCCACCCGACCGCATTGCCTACATGCTGGAGGACTGCGGCGCGCCGCTGGTCATTGCCCAAGCTGGTTTGGCCGAGAGCTTAGCTCCCACCCAAGCACAGAGCCTCTTCGTCGATGATGGGGGCCGCTCTCTCGGTGAGGCGCAAACCTCCTCATTACCGGCCCAACCTCTCGGAGATGGCCTGACCGCGGATCACCCCGCCTACATGATCTACACCTCCGGCTCTACCGGCCGGCCCAAGGGCGCCCTGCTGCCCCACCGCGCCCTGGCCAACCACATGCTGTGGATGGAGCGCGCCTTTCCGCTGCAACCCCACGACGCCCTGGTCCAGAAGACGCCCTTCAGCTTCGACGCCTCGGTCTGGGAATTCTACGCGCCCCTGCTGGCCGGCGCCCAGTTGGTGCTGGCGCGGCCCGGCGGCCACCGCGACCCCCGCTACCTGGCCCAACTGCTGCAACGCCACCGGGTCGGCTCCCTGCAGGTGGTGCCCTCCCTGCTGCGCGTCCTGCTTCAGGAACCCGACTTCCGCGATCCCAACCCGCTGCAACGGCTCTACGTGGGCGGCGAGGCCCTGACCCCCGAGCTTGCCGCCCAATGCCTGCAAACCCTCCATGTCGATCTCATCAACCTCTACGGTCCCGCCGAGACCTGCATCCAGTCCACCTTCTGGGTGGCCGAGCCCGGGGCCGCGAGCGTTTCCGTGGGCCGGCCCATCGCCAATGTGCGGCTCTACATCCTCGATCCCCGCTTGCGGCTCCAGCCCCTCGGCGTGCCCGGCGAGTTGCTGATCGCCGGTCCCAACCTGGCCTTCGGCTACCTGGGCCGGGCCGCGGTGACCGCGTGCGCCTTCATCCCCGATCCCTACACCGACCTGCCCGGCCAGCGGCTCTACCGCACCCGGGACCGGGTGCGCTACCGCGCCGATGGCGGGGTCGAGTTCCTTGGCCGCATCGATTTCCAGATCAAGCTGCGCGGCTTCCGCATCGAGTTGGGCGAGATCGAGGCCGCCCTGGAGCAACATCCCGGCGTGCATCTGGCCGCCGTGCTCGCCCCTACCTCCGAGTCGGGCGACCAACGCCTGGTTGCCTTCGTTCAGCCGGTCACCGGGGAGGAACCCGATTCCGAGGAATTGCGGGCCTTCCTCCAACACCGCCTGCCGGAGTACATGCTTCCCACCGCGATCCTCCTCCAACCCGACCTGCCGCTCTCCCCCTCCGGCAAGGTCGACCGCAAGGCCCTGGCCCGCGTGCCGCTCGACCACCTGGTCCAGGCCCGCGAGCGGGCGTTCAGCCCTCCCCAAACGCGGACCGAGAGCCAACTGGCCGAGCTATGGGCCGAGTTGCTGAACCACGCGCCCATCGGCCGCGAGGACCACTTCTTCGAATGCGGCGGCCACTCCCTGCTGGCCACGAGGCTGGCGTCCCGGTTGCGCGAGCGTTTCCAGGTCGATCTCAGCCTGCGTATCCTGTTCGAAACGCCCGTACTCGCGGACCTGGCCCGCCTGATCGAGGCGTCCCACGGCCAGGTGGGGGAGGATGCGCCGCCCATGGTCCCGGTCCCACGCGATCGGGAGTTGCCGCTCTCCCTGGCCCAGCAACGCCTGTGGTTCATCGACCAACTGGAGCCCGACAACCCCGCCTACAACCTGCCCGCCAGCTTCCGCTTCCTCGGACCCTTCAGCCCCGCGCTCTTCGAGAACTCGCTCCACCGGCTCGCCCAACGCCATGAGAGCCTGCGCACCCGCTTCCCGGCCGCCGACGGCCAGCCCCGCCAGCACATCGACCCCTCCGCCGCCTTCTCCCTCGTCCTCATCGATTTGGACCGTCTGGGGGAGGCGCAACAAAACGATCTCGTGCTTCACCTGGCCGAGCGCGACGCCCTCACGCCCTTCGACCTGGCCAAGGGTCCCCTCTTCCGCATTCATGTCCTGCGCCAGCAAACGGCCAACCACGCGGTCCTGCTCGCCATGCATCACATCGTCTCCGACGGCTGGTCCATGGGCATCCTCGTCCGCGAGACCGATGTCCTCTACCGCGCCGCGCTCGCCGATCAGCCGGCCGGCCTGCCGCCCCTGCCCCTGCAGTACGCCGACTTCGCCGCCTGGCAGCGGCAATGGCTGGCCATGGGCGAGCTTCAGCGCCAGCTCGATTTCTGGACCCAATCCCTGGCCGACATTCCCAGCCGCATCGAGCTGCCCACCGACCATCCCCGACCCCGGCTCCAGACCTTCGCCGGCAAGGGGCTGGACCTGCACCTGGACGCGGCGCTGACCCAAGACCTGCACGGCCTCTCCCGCGCCGAGGGCGCTTCCCTGTTCATGACCCTGCTGGCCGCCTTCCAGTACCTGCTCGCCCGCTACAGCGGTCAGGACGATGTGGTGGTCGGCTCGCCCGTGGCCAACCGCAACCGGCCCGAGATCGAGGGCTTGATCGGCTTCTTCGTCAACACCCTCGTCCTGCGCACCCGCTTGGAGGGCAACCCGAGTTTCCGCACCCTGCTGCGCGCGGTCCGCTCCCAGTTGCTGGCCGCCTTCGCCCATCAGGACCTGACCTTCGAGCGGCTGGTGGAGGCGCTGCAACCCGAACGCGACCTGGGCCACAACCCGTTGTTCCAGGTAATGTTCAGCTTCCAGGCAGCGGATCAGGCGGTTGGACCCGAGCCGGAACCCGGTCCCTTGCAACTGGAGTCCATCGACACCGCCACCGCCACCACCCACTTCGAGCTCACGCTCAGCCTGGTGGAAACGCCGCGGGGCGGGCTGCGGGGCGGGTTGCAATACGCGGCCGCGCTGTTCGAGGAGACCACCATCGCCCGCTGGGCCGGCCATTTGCAACGCCTGCTGCGCGCGGTTTGCCGCGAACCCGACAAGCCCCTGGCAGCCATCGACTTCCTGGACGCCGAGGAATCCCGGCGCCTGCTGCATGCCTGGAACGAGACCGATACCGATTTCCAGCCGCCGGCCGCCATTCACCATGCCTTCGAGGGCCAGGTCCGGCAAAGGCCCGATGCCGTGGCTCTGGTCTTCGATCCCCGCCGGGGAAGCGAGGGGGAGCGGCCGCTCTACCGGACCTACCGCGCGCTCCACCAACGGGCCGATCACCTGGCCGCGGTGTTGCGCGGTCTTGGGGTGGGCTCGGAGAGCCTGGTGGGCCTGTGCCTGGAGCGCTCGCCCGAGTTGATGGAAGCCATGTGGGCGGTCTTCAAGGCCGGAGCGGCCTATGTGCCTCTCAACCCCGAGGACGCGCCCTCCCGGCTGGCCGAGATCACCCGCGAGGCCGGTCTCCAGCTCACCCTCACCCGCTCCGAACATCTGCCCGGCCTGCCCACCCATCTCACCCGCCATCTCTGTCTGGACCGGCACATGATCGAGGCAGGAAAGGAATTCGATTCCGGCCAGCCAAAGAAAGTCCACGCGGATCAACTGGCCTACCTGATCTTCACCTCGGGTTCGACCGGCAAGCCCAAGGGCGTGGCCGTCTCCCACCGCGCCCTGGTCAATTACCTGTATGCCGCCGCATCGCGGCTGGACTTGGGGGCCGGCCTGGGCTACGCGCTGCTGTCCACCTTCGCCGCCGACCTGGGCCATACCTCGCTGTTCCCCGCCTTCTGCCTGGGCGGAACGCTGCACCCGCTCACCCAGGAGACCGCCACCGATCCCGAACGGCTGGCCGCCTACCAGCGATCCCACTTCATCGATGTGGTCAAGATCGTGCCCTCGCATCTGGCCGCCCTGCTGGAGGCCCGCGAACCGAGCCATGTGCTTCCCCGCGAGTTGTTGATCCTGGGCGGCGAGGCTTTCCCCACATCCTTGCTGGCCCGCATCCGGGCCCTGGCGCCCGCGCTCCGGATCGTCAACCACTACGGGCCCTCGGAGGCCACCATTGGTGCGTCCGCCTGGTCGATCGATCCCGATCACCAACCCGGCGGGGCCAACCTCCCACTGGGTCCACCCATGGCCAACATGCGCCTGCATGTGCTGGACGCGCGGCTGAGCCTCCAGCCCGAGGGCATTCCCGGCGAGCTGTGCATCGGCGGGCTGGGCCTGGCGCGCGGCTATCTGCGCCGGCCCGGGGCCACCGCGGCAGTCTTCGTTCCCGATCCCCTCAGTCACGAGCCCGGCTGCAGGCTTTACCGAAGCGGCGACAAGGTCCGCCTGTTGTCGGAGGACCGTTTCGCCTTCCTGGGCCGGCTGGATCACCAGGTCAAGCTGCGCGGCTTCCGCATCGAACTCGGCGAGATCGAAACCCAACTGCGGGCCCATCCCCGGGTCGCCGGCGCGCTGGCGCTCTTCCACCAGGACCAGCCCGGCCAGCCCCGCCTGATCGCCTGTGTGGAAAGCGGGAAACAGGAGCTCAGCACCGAAGAATTGAAGTCTTGGCTGGAGCCGAGACTGCCCGATTACATGCTTCCTTCATCCTATGCGATCCTCGATACCTTCCCGCTCACGGCCAATGGCAAGCTCGACCGCGCGGCCCTGACCCGCCTGGCGCTGGAGCAACGGGAGGCCGGCGGTTCGGATCAGGAGCCCGGAGCCGCGCCGCAAACGTCGTTGGAACGCGAGATCGCCGGGGTCTGGGCCCAGTTGCTGGGCCTGCCCGCGGTGGCCCGCGACGCCCATTTCTTCCAGATCGGCGGCCATTCCCTGCTGGCCACTCAGGTGGTTTCCCGCCTGCGCAAGCGCTTCCAGGCGGATCTGCCCATCCGCGTCCTCTTCGAGTTCCCCACACCGGCCGCGCTCGCCAAGGAATTGGAGACCCACTACGCGGACCGCGCCGCCCTGGTTGCCCCCATTCCGATAGCATCCCGCGAGGAGGAACTGCCGCTCTCCTTCGCCCAGCAGCGCCTGTGGTTCATCGACCAACTGGAGCCCGGCAACGCCGCCTACAATGTGCCGCGCCATGTGGCGCTGGAGGGCGCCTTCGACGCCCATCTGCTGGAGGCCGCGTTGAACGCGCTCATCGCGCGCCACGAGGTGCTGCGCACCTGCTTCCCGGCCCAGGGCGGCCAACCCCGCCAGGTGATCGAGGCGGAAGGCCGCTTGCGGCTGGGACTGGTGGACGCGCATGCCCTGGGTTCCGAGGCCGCCCTCGACCAAGCCCGCCTGCTGGCCGAACGGGACGCGGTCCAGGCCTTCGACCTGGCGGAGGGTCCGCTGCTGCGCTGCAGCCTGGTGCGCCTGGGTGCGGACCGCCACGCCCTGCTGCTTAACATGCACCACATCATCTCCGACGGCTGGTCGGCCGGCGTGTTCCTGGGCGAGCTGACCGCGGTGTATGCGGCCCTCCAGGCGGGAACCGAGCCGGACCTGCCGGAACTCCCGATCCAATACGCGGACTTCGCGGCCTGGCAACGGCAATGGTTGAGCGGGGAGGAGTTGGAGCGCCAACTCGGCTACTGGCGCGAGCAACTACAGGGCGCGCCCCCGCTGCTGGAACTGCCCACCGACCATCCCCGCCCGCAAACGCCCGGCGCCATCGGCGACCTGTGCCGCTTCGAGGTTCCGGCGGAAATAGGCCTGAAACTCAAAGACCTGCAACAGCGGACCGAGGCCACCCCGTTCATGACGCTGCTGGCCGCCTTCCAGTTGCTGTTGAGCCGCTACAGCGAGCAGGAAGACGTGTCGGTGGGGACCCCGATCGCCAACCGCAACCGGGAGGAGATCGAGGGGTTGATCGGCTTCTTCGCCAACACGCTGGTGATGCGGTCCCGGCCGGAAGCGGAGTCGGGGTTCGATGGCTATCTGGAAGGGGTGCGGGCCATGACGCTGGCCGCCTTCAGCCACCAGGACCTGCCCTTCGAGAAACTGGTGGAGGCGCTGCAACCCGAGCGGGACATGAGCCACACGCCGTTGTTCCAGGTGATGTTCGTGCTGCAGAACGCGGGGCGGGGGGAGCCGGATGGCCCGGTGCGCATGAAGCCCCTGGCCGCCGCTCACCTCACCACGCATTTTGACCTGACCCTGGGCCTTGCCGAGAGGGAGGATGGCGGACTGGACGGCAGCATCGAGTACAGCGTGGCGTTGTTCGAGCCCGCGACCATGGCGCGCTTGGCCGGTCATTTCACCCGCCTGCTGGCCGGCATCGCCCAAGACCCCACCGCGCGCCTGGCCGATCTCGACATCCTGGAACCCGAGGAACGGCGCGTGCTACTTGAGGATTGGAACGATACGGATC
>JBGTRP010000137.1:0-11814 GCA_041940685.1 Acanthopleuribacteraceae bacterium | reverse complement strand
CCGTCTTCCTGACCGACCGCTATCTGCTATCGGAGGAGCGCCGCTACTGGGACAGCCTCACCGAGATGCAGCTGCGCCAGACCTGGCGTTTCCTGAAGCAGCTCCGCTCCGGAACCCAGGGGGACGACCCGCACGATCTGGACGAGCTGGAGGGCCAGATCGAGGAAAGTTTTGCGTCGCTCCTCGACGCCAAGGCCCGCGAGGCGGGGTTCGAAACGGTTGACTGCATTTCTCCGGGCTGGGATGCGGCGGCTTTTCTCCAATACGGGCGCGAGGAGGGACCGGAGCGCCATTTGTTCCTACCCCTTGCCATGGCCAGCGGCAAAACCGGGGTCGAAGGCTTTGACGGCTCCATTCAGTGCGCGCGGGAAACGCTTTTCCAGCTTCCGGGTAAGGGGGGCGATCTGAGCCCCTGGGGTAACCCCTATCGCGTCGAGGGCCTCAAGTTGATTGGATTGGAACTGGCCTTCCGGTTTCGCGACCGCGCACCCGCGCTTCTGGTTCACGACCTCAGCGGCGAGTTGTTGTTCGCGCTATTGGCCGCCGCCGATCACTACCGCTACCTCCGCCCGAGGAACCTGCCCTATCGGCTGATCCTGGTGCAGGAGCAACCCTTCGACGGGCTCTGCCGGGAATTCGAGGGCGGCAATCCGGATTGGGCGCCGCTCGCAGACCCGGCCAATGACCGCTACCTGAAACCACCGGCTCGAGCCGCCATGCGGATTGCCGCGGGACTTGCCGACCATTTGGGAAGCGCGGTGGCGCTCACGGGCCGCGGCGACCGGCAGAGGCGCCCGGAGACTGTTTTTGAGGAAGCGCTGGAACGGTTGATTCGCAACGGCTTCTTGGATGAGGAAGACGAGGTCCTCACCATCAGCGGCTGGGATGCGGATTGGGGCGAAAATCCGCGGTGCTAGGCTTTCGTGGACCGAGGATTCATGGCAGGATAGACCCAGGAGTTGTATAGATGACACTCACCTACTTTTTGGCGATGCTTTTCTACCAGGAAGCGGCGAGCCTGGCCTCCGGCGGCCCGCTTTCGCCCAACCAGGCCGCCGTAGACATGCGCTATCTGGATCTCGCGCTAAAAATTGACCCGGACACCAAGACCATCGCCGGCGTCGCGACGCTCCATTTCCAGACGCTCCGGAACCTATCTGTTCTGGAGCTGGACCTGGTTCCCTCATTGACCGTGGAAAAGGCGGTTATGGACGGCCGCGAGTTCGCCTTCGAACGAAAGGCCCATAAAATCTTCATCCGCCTGCCCAAGTCCCACCCGAATCCGGCCCGTGTGAGCCTCACCTATTCCGGCTCACCCCATGAGGCGACTCGGCCGCCCTGGAGCGGAGGTTTCAACTGGAGCCGCACGGATGGCGGCCGGCCCTGGGTAGGCGTGAGTTGTCAGGGCGAGGGCGGCAAGCTTTGGTTTCCGTGCAAGGCGCATCCCTCCGATAAGTTCGAGGGCGCGCGCTTGGCCATTACCGTTCCCGAGGGGCTTTACTGCGCCGCCAACGGCCTGCTGCAGCAAATCGTTCCAGCAGAGGACGGCTGGCGCACCTTTGTTTGGGAAACGAAATACCCCATCAGCACCTACAATCTCTCCATAAATATTGCCGATTACGAGGTAATGGAGCGCACCTACTCCGGCAGCCGAGAAATGCCGGTTATTTTTTATGTTTTGAAGGAGTACCAGCAGGGCGACCAGGTTCCCGAGGACGGGCGAAGCTATGCGCAGAAAAAGAAAGATCTGCTGGACGCGGCCGTGGAGTACCTTCACTTTTTTGCCCGCTTCTACGGCGAATACCCCTTCATCGAGGAGAAGTTCGGCATCGCCCATACCCATTACCTGGGAATGGAGCATCAGACCATCAATTCCTATGGCAATCATTTCAAGATCGCCGATGATCACGATTTCTTGCTTTTTCACGAAATGGCCCATGAATGGTGGGGCAATAAAATTAGCGTCGCGGATTGGGCCGATTTTTGGATTCATGAAGGCATCGGCACCTATACCTCCATGGTTTACCTGGAGGACCGCTTCGGCCTGGACCGGGCGGTTCAATACATGGAGCGCCTGAGCCATAGCATTTCCAATCAGAAGCCGCTGGTGCCCAAAAAAAACGCGGTAAGCGCGGATGTTTACAGTCTGGATGTCTACTACAAGGGCGCGCTCGTCCTCCACACCCTGCGCTACCTTATAGGCAAACCCACCCTCGACCACATTCTCCGCACCCTCGCCCAAACGCCCCGCCTGACCTACCAACCCGTGGTGAACACGGATCACTTCATTCGGATCAGTGAAGCGCTTTCCGGCATGGATTTGAGTTGGTTCTTCCAAGCCTATCTCTACCGCGCCGACTTGCCCAAACTGCATGTAAGGCGCGAGGGGGCACGCCTGGAGCTGACATGGGAACCCGGGAACTTTCCCATGCCCATCGAATTGGAGCTTCAAGCCGGCGGGCAAAAAACCTTGGAGCGGGTTCCTTTTCCCGATGGCAAGGCGCGGATCGAATTGGATGCCGGGGCCACCTACCGAATCGACCCCAAGAACTGGGTATTGAAAGAAATAGCGGAAGATCAGCCCTGATTTCCGGGCGCGGCCTGCGAGTAAAACCCCAAGGAGTTACTGCCATGATAAATTTGGTTGACCCGAATCTGGAGCAATACGCTCGCGAGCATTCCAGCGCGGTGCCCGAGCTGATGAACGAGCTGCGCGACTATACCTTGAAACACACCGAGCTTCCTCAGATGCAGGTGGGCCCTCTGGAAGGCATGTTCCTCAAGGTATTGGCCCGTTCCATTCGGGCGGAACGCATCGTGGAGGTAGGAACCTTTACCGGCTACAGCGCGCTGATGATGGCCTCGGCTCTGCCCGAAAACGGTCGCCTGATCACCTGTGAAATCGACCCGACCAACGCGGCGACCGCGCGCCGCTTCTTTGATAAAAGCCCACACGGAGGCAAAATCGAAATCCGGTTGGGACCCGCGGCGGAATCGCTGGCCAGCCTGGAGGGCCCCTTCGATATGGCCTTTATCGACGCGGACAAGGTCAATTACACCCGCTATTTCGACCTGATTCTCCCTATGATGCGGCCCGGCGGCTTGATCGTGGTCGACAACGTGCTTTGGAGCGGCCAGGTGCTCGATGAAAACGATTCCTCCGAAAGCACCCGCGCCATTCGGGATTTCAACCAATACCTGCGCTCGAAAACCGAAATGGACAAAATCATGGTCACGGTTCGGGACGGCATGACCCTGATCCTGGCCTGAGCCCGGTCAGTTCATGGCCCGATTCCGGGTTTTCTCAAGGAAGGCCTTGACCTCGTCCAGCGGTTGGAAATCCGCGTCGGCCTCCTTCCAAATTTCGGCCAGTTGGCGGTAGTTCGCGGCCGCCTCGGATAAATTCCCATTTTCGGCATGCGCCCGCGCCAATCCCAACAGCGAGGCCGGACGTTTAGGAGTGCGCCGCAAGGAGGCCTCGAAACGTTCAATCGCCGCGGCCGCATCACCCATTTGCAACAGCATCTCGCCGCATAATTCGAGCGCGGGTTTGAGTGGGTCGACCGGTCCGCGTGGCGCGGGTTCCTCCATCTCCAAATCCGCGGCCTCCACGATTTGTTGCCGCGCCTTCTTTCGGTCGCCGCGCCGCATACTAATCGCGGCCCCGACCTCCAGCGTCATAATTTTCGCCTCGTTATTCCCCTCGATCGCGGACAGGCGCTGCAGGCAATCGGCCGCGGTTTTGAGGTTGCCGTTTTTGGCGGCGTAAAGCCCCAGGGCCAACAGCTCGGAGCGATCGTCCCCATCGAGGCTGTCCAGGCCGTATTCACAGGCCTTGGCATCCATGGTTTCGGAAAGATGGCGCGCCTTCATTCTTTTCAAGCTGTTGCGGACACGGTATGCGCTGGTCTGACTGGCGGCTTCGGCAACCGTTTCCAGGCAGGTCTCGGCCTTGTCGATGCGGCCCTGCTGGAGATAGGCGTAATGTAGCCAGGAGAGGCTGTGAAAGTCCCGCTTGGCGATGGAGTGCCGGCGCCGATGGGCCCAGGCGACCGAGGCCGCGTAGGCGTCCGTATTGGAGGCCACCACCCGGTCCCACATTCCCAACTGCACGAAGATATGGGAGGGCATGTGCAGGGCGTGATGCGCGGCCGGAGCCACCTTGGCATAGCTCAAAGCGTAGGGGAGGCCCAGGGGCGCGTGCAGCGGATCGTCATAGGCGTGGATCAGATAGTGCAGCAGGCCCGGATGATTCGGATTGCGTTCGAAAAGGCCCTCACAAATCGCGGCCGCCTGAATATTGCGGCGCGTAAAATCGGGGTCCGAGGCGCGCACGGTCCCCATGAGAGATAAGGCGTAGAATGCGCCCCCATCCAAATCCTCGGGATAGGTTTCCCAAATGTTTCGCATGGCCTCGGCATAAGCCTGATCGCGCTCGCTTTTATCACCTTCGCCATAAAGGGTTTCGATCGCGGAAAGGTAGGCCTTTTCGCGAGCCGTGGGCGCCTTGGCAAGGCGGCCCGCTTCCGTTGGGGCCAGTCGTTGCAGGGCCTCTCGCGCGGCTGCTTTGTCCTGTTCTCTCCAGAGCGGATGGTTGTAGGTCATGGCCTCGCCCCAAAAGGCCATGGCGAAATCGGGATCGAACCGCTGGGCCGCGCGAAAAAAATCGGCGGCCTCGTCGTACCAAAAACTGTGCAGCGCGGCCAGCCCCTTCAAGAATGGCAATTGCGCTTGAGCGGACCCGGAGTTTTCGAACGCCACCCGGCCCATGTCTCCAAGCCCCTGATTCTCGGAGGCAAAAGCGCTCAGTCCAACCAACAGCCAGACTGGGAAAAATCCCGCCAAGAGCCACCGTCTCATTTTCACTCGTCCGTAAAGGAACGCCTGCCGAATCCCCATGCTCACCTACTCCTTTTCCATTAGGTCGCCCCGCATCTGGAATGCTTTTAGCCTAGCATCGACCCCATGGTTCGCTCAAAACTTTTACGTGGCAGAGGTGCCTGGCGTTTCGTTCCCCCATCGCCGCCGGGTCGTGTGGGACCGCCCAAACGGGTCCAACAAGCCTCGATGGGCTGGAGACCAACCCCGCGGTTCGAAGACTTGGCAAACTTTTCCTGCATCCCTTCTGTATACACTATCCACGTGGGTCTTAATTTCGCGGTTCTTTCGAACGGGAATGATTGGAATCGCATAACCATTTCGTTTTAGGTTTTAGACTGGGGATTTTTCTTTCCTAACCTTTCTTCTCAATCACCGAAACTTAGCAAGATATGCAAGAAAACCCTCGGGGTTACCAAAAAAGATAGGGACCGCCGCCCAAGCACTTGGTTTCCCAAGCTCAACCTCGAATCGCATGATCGGGTGAACGCTTTTATGGATCAAAAAAAGAATTCGCTGTTGTTCCTGGGGATCTGGTTCCTGCTGAGCGAAGCCCTATGCCTGGATCCCGCCAAACCCCTGAGCGCCCTGCAAATTGACCATTGGAACTATCGCGATGGCCTACCGGGTCGAAAGATTAGCCACATCGACCAAACGCCTGACGGAAATCTGTGGATTGGCGCCGACCAGGGCCTTTTTCGATTCGACGGCCATTCATTTGTGGATATCGAGCCTCTCAGCCGCGAAAAAATATGGGGCCTGGAAACCGACAACATCGGAACCCTCTGGATCGCAACGCATACGGCTCTCTGGCGCTTAAATGGCCGGGTGGCGGAAAAAGTCGAAGATATCCAAGCCATTCAAAACATGGTTGCTGCCGAGGACGGACGGCTTTTGATTGCTACCTGGTTTGGTTTGGTCGAAAGGCAAGCGAATGGCCGCATGAGGCTCTTGAGCCAAAAAGACGGATTGGAGACGCTTCATCTCAGGGATGTGACACTGGGCCACCGACCGCTACTCGCATCGACCCAGGGCTTGGTTCAAATGGATTCCGATGGTTTTCAATCCTTGACGGATCAGGCGAGTTTCTTTCCAGTTGCCTCCAAGAACGGGAAAATCTGGTTCTATGATTTCAAGCATGGGCTCATGGCCGGCCAACAGGGCCGTTTTGAAAAGGTTCCCGTTCAGCCGGAGGCGGCTGCAACAGCGGTGACCGCCTTGTTCTTGGACAAAGAAGGGATGCTTTGGGTGGGTCATCATCTCGGCCTCACCCGTTATCGCGAGGGCGTTTCTGACTCGCTCGGACCTTCCGAGGGCATTGGGAGAAGTATCACGGCCATATTCGAGGACGGGAAAGGCATGATTTGGTTGGGAAACCAGTTAGGCGATCTCTACCGACTCAGGGAAAACCCGTTTCAAACTCAATTGCCTTGGCCCTCCATCGGCCAGGCGTGGTATATGGCCGTGGGGAGCCAAGGCGAATACTGGATTTTTGACGAAAAGACTTTGTTCCATATCAATTCCCGCAACCAAGTGCATCCTTACGCCTACCCGGGCGCCGGCATTGCCTGGACTCCCCAATGCGTGACGATCGATAAGAGCGGCGAGCCGTGGGTGGGCACCGTTGGGAAAGGCGCCTGGCGGTTCGGACACAACGGCTGGTCCTTTTTTGAACCCGGCGGTGAGGAAGAGATCCTTCAAATCCTTTTCCGGGAGGATGATGAGATTTGGATCGTAAAACGAACCGCTCTGGAAGTATTTCAAAACCACCAATTGCGTCAGCGTTTCTCCTTGGCGCATACTCGGTTTGAAACGGTCGCTTCAGGCCGGGATCAAAGGATTTGGGTGGGCACCGACAGAGGGTTGGGCGTCATCGAAAATGATCGTCTTCATTTTCCCGCAAAGGCGCCTTTTGAGCATGTCAACAGGCTTTATTTTGATGAGGAGGGAACACTTTGGATCTTGGCGGGCAAACGGCTTGGACTCCTCGGGGAAAACCGCTACCACCAATTTGAAATCGCGGGAGATTTCGAAAAAGATTGGAAGACGGGCCTCATCGATGATTTGGAAGGGAATTTGTGGGTGGGCTCGGAGGCCGGCCTATTCAAAATCCGCAAATCCGAATTGTTGGCAAACGCGCAACATCAGAAAGCAGCGCCAACCGTTCGCAAATTCGGGATCGGCGATGGAATGGTCAACGATTTTATCGCGTTCGGCGCTTCCAGTCTGGTACGAGACGCCAAGGGATGGATTTGGACCGCCACCCATGCCGGCGTCACTTTTTTCAACCCCGCCGAAATTGTGGAGCCTGACCATCCGCCTGAGGTTTTTATCGATTCCCTCACCGTTGACGACCGACAGATGGAAGCGAGCGCTACCGACCTAAGCTTAACGCCGGGCCAGCACCGCATCGCCCTGCGCTTTGGAGCGGTAGACCTGGTGCATGCGGGCGCGCTCCGGTTTCGCTACCGGGTTTCATCCCTGAGCTCTGGATGGGTTGAGCAGGGAAAAAAGAGAGACTTGGTGCTTTCGGGTTTGCCTTCTGGAGAGCACCACCTCGATTTGGCCGTTTCCTATCACAACCAAGATTGGCGCGAGTACCCAAGGTTGTTGCGCATTGTTCAAAGACCTTATTTTCACCAAACGACATGGTTCTTTTTTGCCCTGATTGGAGGCATCTTACTCCTGACGGCCTTGGGCTGGTTCTGGAGGACCCGCCACCTGAGGAATCGCGCCAAGGAACTGAAGCTCCTGGTTCTTCAAAGAACAGAAAGCCTGCGAGATGAGAAAGAAAAATCTCAACGGCTTTATCATCAACTGAGAAAAGATCATATGCGGAAAACCCAAGAGCTTCAGGAGGCCAAACGGGTCCAATTGGCCATGCTGCCCCAGTCGCCGCCGAATCTCGATCAAGTGAGCATAGGTTTTTTCATGAAAACCGCCACGGAGGTTGGTGGGGACTACTACGATTTTTTCGAAGCCGAGGATGGAGCGCTAACCCTGGCCATCGGCGACGCCACCGGTCACGGGATGAAAGCCGGCCTCATGGTTGCCACAACCAAAAGCTACTTCCGTTTTTATGCGGGCTTGCCGGATCTCATTGAAATTGCCCACAACATTTCCCAGGGCCTGAGAGAGCTTCGCTTGAAAAACATGTTTTTCGCGCTTTGCCTCGTCCGAATCAGAGGTAACCAGATGTCAATTCTCAACGCGGGTATGCCGGCCTGTCTGCATCGCGACCGAAACGGGCAGGTGACAACCATCCAACTCAAAGGATTGCCCCTTGGCGGGCCGATCCTCTTTCCTTATCGAATTCACGAGCAGACCATGTCAGAGGGTGAAAGCTTGTTGTTGATGTCCGACGGCCTTGAAGAGAGGTTCAACACGGAGCGGGAGCTCTTGGGCCAGGCCGCCATTTGTGAATGCTTCCAAAAGGTCGGCGCCGAGGCCCCCGAGACTACAATCAAAGCGTTGGTGCAATTGGGAGAAGATTGGTCGCGGGGTCGTCCCCAGGACGATGACCTGGCCATGATTGCCCTTCGCTTTGACGCGCCAACCTGATATGGAAGGCCGGCTCGGCAAGCGTCGCTCAAGACCCGCCAAGCAACGGAGTAATGGCGGAAATGATTCAGGTTTCGGCAGACATCAGGCAAGATGCACAACCCGAATCTCCGGGGCCCTAATCCTCGGGCGGCGTATCTTCATCCTCGGGCGGGACAGATTTCTTGGGAAGTCTCCCGCTTTGCCTCAGCCCCTGGCGAAGCAGGTATTCGATTTGCCCATTGAGACTGCGAAACTCATCCTCGGCCCAATGCTGCAGGGCTTGGTGAATTTCAGGCTGGAGCCTCAAGAGAAAGGATTTGCGTTTTGCCACGATTGACCTAAGCCTTTTCCGTTAACCTAACCCCTTAGTTGTGAAGCGTGCCCGTGTTGATCACCGGCTGTGTATGCCGATCGCTGCAGAGCACCACCATCAAGTTCGCTACCATGGCGGCCTTGCGCTCCTCATCCAGCTCCAATACGTCTTTTTTGGAGAGTTGCTCGATGGCCATTTCCACCATGCCCACCGCACCCTCGACGATCTTCTCACGCGCCGCCACCACGGCGCCCGCCTGCTGTCGCTGCAACATGGCCGCGGCAATTTCCGGCGAATAGGCCAGGTGACTGATACGGGATTCGATCACCTTGACGCCGGCCTTGTGCAAGCGGTCCTGGATCTCGTTCTCCAGTTTTTTGGAAATCGTGGGCGTATTGCCGCTGAGCGATAATTCGTCCTTCTCATGCGCATCGTAGGGATAGCCGGTGGCCATGCTCCTTACCGCGGATTCACTTTGAACATGAACGTAATTTTCAAAGTCATCGACCTCGAACATCGCCTCCGCGGTGTCCACGACTTTCCAAACCACGACCGCGGCAATTTCGATTGGGTTGCCTAACTTGTCATTGACCTTCATCTTACCCGTTTCGAAATTGCGCACCCGCATGGACACCTTTTTCTTGGTGTAGAAGGGGTTGGCCCAACGCAAACCATTCTGATGGACGGTCCCCACGTAGCGGCCGAAGAGCTGGAGCACCTTGCCCTCGTTGGGATTGACGATAAACAAACCGACCAGGCAGAAAATCGCCGCCATAATGCCTAAGATCGCGGGAATAATCCAGGTCGGGTCCTCATGTACGGCCCCGACAATCAACACCCCGCAAAAGGCAAGCAAGGCCAAAATGAAGAGGATCAAGAGCGGAATCCCCGGGGCCCCATTCATAATCTTTTCCGTAACCATCGCAACACCTCCGCAATCATTTCAATATCTATATGATATCACATAGATATTTAATGTACGCGGCCAGCGAAGAAAAAGTTTGGCGGGGTGGGGTTTGCTTCGATCCGCTTCGCCCCGGAAGGGTCGAACCGGTAACGTTCACCGCGAGAGTGGTTTGGTGCTAAGATCTGAGACATGGACACATCACCGGTCATACGATTGCTCGGGGCGCGAAGGGAGACATGATGCGACTGAATTGGATTTTGATTCTGCTGGCTTCCCTAACCCTCTACGGCAAGGAAACCGAGGGGATTCCCGAGGTTTTGAGCATGCGCGAACGGGCGCAAATCATGGATCATTGGTTGGATATTCGGCTCAAGTCGCTGGCGCCGCAATTGATGCGCCGCGAGGGAATCGATATGTGGGTGCTGATCGCGCGCGAGTATAACGAGGATCCGGTGGTGAAGACCATGTTGCCGGCCAAATGGCTTTCCGCGCGGCGCCGCACCATCTTGCTGTTCTACGACCCGGGCGCGGGGAGTTATTTGTTGACCTACCAGGAGATTGCCCGGGCGCGTCGAGAGGCCGAGGCCGACCACGGTCAGGTCCTCCGTCACGCCCCAGGTGTTGACCACGTCCTGGTTGATCACGGCGGCCGTCCCGGAGCTCGCGACGCACTCCGGTGTCGAGCAGCAGGAGCTCGACGTCGCCCAGGGGCACGGAGACGGCCCGGTTCTCGGCGCAGTCGAGCAGCAGCGCCAAATGCGTGGGCGCAACGTGGTCGCCGCCCTTTTCGAAACAATATCGCGCGGTCTCAAGGCACATTTGGTGCGACTTGATGCAAATATCGATGCAGCTCTCTCGGGTCATTGGCCCCTGTCCCATGCCCGGCATGCCCATTCCCGACATGCCAGGCGCCTGAGCCCGAGCGATGCCGCTGGATGCGGCCAACACCAAGCACGATCCCAGAACTTTACGTCGATTCCACATGACTAAATCTCCTGTCCTAATCGTAAGAGCGGCTAATGGGATGCCTAACGCCTACTCGGACCTAGGTGAGGGGCGGGCGACTGTCGCGGCCGAAGTTGGCGATTGGCCATCGAGCAGGTGACGGTAACGCGACGCCGCGCACGACAGTCCAGGCACGTCCAACCCGCAAGACAGCAACTTATTCCAAATCTCCTCGGCATTTTCGGCAAAACGAAACAGCGTGCAGTCCGACTTGTCGACGGTGCCACTGGCGATCAGCGGCGCGCTGCTGGCGCTCGTCCTCGCCATCGGTCTCGTGGTCGACGACGCGATCGTGGTGCTGGAGAATGTCTACCACCGGATCGAGGAGGGCGAGCCGCCGCTCGTCGCCGCGTTCAAGGGGACGCGTCAGGTCGGTTTCGCGGTGATTTCGACGACATTGGTCGTCTGTGCGGTCTTTGTGCCGATCTGTTTCCTCGCCGGACAGACCGGGTTGCTGTTCCGCGAGCTTGCCGTGGCGATGATCGGTGCGGTGGCGTTCTCGGGCTTCCTTGCGCTCAGCCTGACGCCGATGCTGTGTTCGAAGATGCTGCGCAAGGAAAAGCGCGGCCGCTTCACCGGCTGGGTCGACGACCAGTTTCAGAAGCTCGAGAATTTCTACACGCGATGGCTGACGCGGGCGATCGACAAGCCGCTGCTCCCGCTGATCGTCGTCGTCGCGTTTCTCACCGCCGCCGGGGCGGCGTTCGCGACGCTTCAGGCCGAACTCGTCCCCGCCGAGGATCAGGGCGTGGCACAGGTTCAGATCAGCGCCCCCGAAGGCACCGGGTTCGACCAGATGGACGCCTATATGCTGGGCGTGCAGAAGAAAATGCTGCCGCTGCTCGACCAGGGCGCGGTGCGCACGATCATCACCCGTACGCCGGGCGGTTTCGGGGCGAGCGACGATTTCAACAGCGGGGTGTTCATCGTCTTCCTCAAGACCTGGGAAGAGCGCGACACGTCGACCCAGCAGGTGGCGCAGCAGATCAACCGCATCCTTGTCGACGAACCGGCGGTGCGCGGCAATGCGCAGGTGCGTTCGGCGCTGGGACGCGGGCGCGGGCAGCCGATCAACTTCGTGATCTCCGGCACGACCTATGAGGGGCTGGCCGCCGCGCGCGACCGCATCCTTGCCGCTGCAGCGAACAATCCCGGGATCATCAACCTC
>JBGTRP010000136.1:0-11887 GCA_041940685.1 Acanthopleuribacteraceae bacterium | reverse complement strand
AGTAAAACCTTTCCCGCTCCCAAGAGAAAAAAAGGCAAGTTGACCAGTGAGAAAGACCCCCGTGAGGAAGGGAAGTGGTTCCATGCGGTAAAAGACCTCAGCTTCGAATGCAGAGCGGGCGAGATTCTCGGCCTGCTGGGCATGAACGGCGCCGGGAAAACCACGACCTTGCGCATGCTGGCCACGGCCATCAACCCCAGCGCGGGAACGGCGCTACTGGATGGGGTTGACGTGGTAAAGCAACCCATCGAGGCCCGCAAACGAATCGGGTTCCTCAGCGGGAGCACGGGTCTTTACGGCCGGTTGACGGCGCGCGAAATGATCGTTTATTACGGCCGCTTGAACGGAATTGACTCTCGTGTCCTAGAACAACGCCTATCCGAAATCTCCGATCTGCTGAATATGGGCAGCTTTTTGGATAAGCGAAACGACAACCTCTCCACGGGTATGAAGCAAAAGGTTTCCATTGCCCGCACCCTGATTCACGATCCGCCGATCATTTTTTTCGACGAACCTACCTCGGGCCTGGACGTCATCAGTTCAAAGGCCATTGTCAACTTCATCAAGAGTTGCCGCGAAAAGAACAAAACCGTGGTGTTTTCCACTCATGTGATGAGCGAGGTGGAACGGCTCTGTGACCGCGTGGTGATCATCCATCACGGCAGACTATATGTCTCCGGGACCGTCGAGGAGCTCAAACGGGAGACCGGCCAATCGGACCTGGAAGACGCCTTTTTATGGCTCGTGGAAAAGGAGGGTTGAAACATGAATAAAATTTTTATCATCTACCTCAAAGAAATGAAGGAAGTGCTGCGCGACCGCCGTACCCTGATGGTCATGATTTTATTGCCCATGGTCATTTTGCCGCTCATCTTTTCCGGGCTTATTAAATTCGTTCAAAAACAGGAGAGCAAGGCCCGTTCTGAGGTCTTGAAGGTTGCCATTCTCAATGCCGACGCCCTGCCTGCTTTGGCGCAAAGCTTCAACCAGGAAAACCTGTACGAGCTGGTAGATTTCGAGGGATCGGAGGCCGACCTGAAGCCCGCTATCCAAAACGGCGACATCAAGCTGGGTTTGGTTTTCCCCGAGGAGGCCGCCGAATTGGCCGAGGCAAACCAGCAACTTGAAATCACGGTCTATTACAACAATGCTTCTCTCACCAGTAGAGTCATTCCACGCACCCAGGATCTAATCGACGGCTACAACGACAATATCCGTACGACCCGCTTGAAAGACGTTGGATTCGCCAGCTCCCTGGAACGCGCGAGCCTAATCGAACCCGCGCGTTTGGTAAAGATCGGCGTGGCCGACATGCGCGAAATCCTGGGCGAGAGAGTGGGCGGGTTCCTGCCCTATATTTTCATTGTCTTCTGTTTTGTAGGAGCGCTCTACCCGGCTATCGACATTGGCGCCGGTGAAAAAGAGCGCGGCACTCTGGAAACCCTGCTATTAACGCCCGTGCCCCGCTCCGCTTTGGTGATCGCCAAATTTTTGGTGGTTTTCACCTCGGGCATCGCCACCGCGATGCTGTGTTTGGTGAGCATGGGCGGCTGGATTGCGATCGAGGGTCGCGAAGTGGCTGGAGAATTGGGGAAAATTATCAGCGCCATTAGCCCGGTGGACCTGGCCATGATCGGGTTGATGTTGTTCCCCTTGACGGCAATCTTCGCGTCCCTGCTACTATGCCTTTCCATCTACGCCAAAAATTTCAAGGAGGCTCAAAGCCTGATTGCCCCGTTGAACATTCTGGCGATCCTGCCCGCGGTGATCGCCATGCTGCCAGGCGTGGAGCTCACCGTGAAATGGGCCATGGTGCCGGTAACCAACATCGCCTTGGCCATAAAGGAGCTCGCCAAGGGCACGGTGGATTACACCATGGTGTCGGTCATATTTGGATCGACCGCGGTGCTGGCGGCTGTATCCATCGCTGTCTGCGTGCGTTGGTTTCAAAAAGAGAGCGTGCTCTTCCGCAATTAGCCCGGACATCCTCGCGCCCTTCTGCTAGAATCCCAAATCGGGCCGGACGGAATCCTCTGTCCCGGCCCGTTTTCACTTTTCACGGGGACAATGAGGGGCGATGGGCGTCTTGCAACGGTTTGAATTCGAGGGTGTGGAAGGCCTGCGCGCGGGCCGTTTCGGAGACCAAATCAATACGGCATGCATTCTCTACCGCATTGGCGAAACCCTTATCGACACCGGCCCGCCCAACCAGTGGCGCAAGATTCGCCGCTTTCTCGAAGAACGTTCGGTGGCGCGCGTGTTGCTCACCCATCACCACGAGGATCACGGAGGCAACGGCGGCCACATCAAGCATCGCTGGCAGACGCCCGTGTTCGCACATGAGAAAGGCTTACCCTTACACGAAAAGGGTTACCATTTGCCCTTTTACCGCTGGCTGGTTTGGGGTCGGCCGCGAGGCAAATTCCAAGCCGAGGTTTTGCCCGAACGCGTCCGCATGCACGGCGGTTTGTACCTTCAACCTATCGCCACGCCCGGACACGCGGAAGACCAGGTCTGTTTCCTGGAGCCCAATCGAGGTTGGCTTTTCTCCGGCGACCTCTATATTTCCGGAAAGCCGAAATACCTGCGCAAGGTCGAAGATCCCAACGAGGAGATCCGCAGCCTTCGGCGCGTGTTGGAGTACGATTTCGGCACGGTGTTTTGCGCCCATCGAGGCATTGTCGAAGATGGCCGCAAGGCTATCAAGGGCAAGCTCCAATACCTGGTGGCCTTGCGCGAGCAGGTTCGTTACTACCAACAAAAGGGCCATTCGCTCAAGCAGATCAAAAAACGGCTCATGGGAAGGGAAGAATTCCTTTTTTGGTTCAGCCTGGGCGACTTCTCCAAGTGGAACTACATCCATGCCTTCGCGGCCCGTACTCCCCACGAGCCTCCCATGGGTGAAACCGCCGAGGAAAATTAGCCCCTTGTTCCCAATTCTAAAGGGATCAGGACGCCAAAAATGTGTCGTTTCTCCCACACGCCAAACGCGTCCATCTTTCGCGATTCAGGGGGATCCGGGAGTCGTGGGCCTTGCCAATCCTGTAGGTTGACCCCAAAGGTCTCCACTACAAATCCCGCGCATTTGCCGCTGCAACCTCCTTGAGAGATAGGGAAAAAGAAAATGGCCTGGCCCCATTGTCCCCGTTGCCCCAAGGGGCGGGAGGTTGGGGGGAGTTTGGGGCCAGGCCATCAAATGATATCGAGGATTGAGGGCGCGGCCCGCCGCGTGAAGATTAGGAATCGGCTTGGCCGATGACCTTGGCTGGGGAGGTTGGGGCCAGGCCATCAATGGATCGGAGGTAATTAAAAAAATGAGCTGTTCGCAACCATTTTTTCACTATTTAATAGAGGCCATTTCAAGGTCAGTACAAAACGGCCTAGCCCATACTCCCTTTACCCGATCTCCCCATCCCCACAGATTGCAATGAGGTTGAGCCGAATTTACGCGAGGAAGAAAAGGATTGTTGGACCAAGACAAACCACGGTTTGAAGTACGACCCAAAACCACCAGAAACGCCCTTCTTATGTGCATTGGGTGTGGCGCCTTTACCATTCTGGGTCTCATGATGATATTTTCCGGCGAGGAAATCTTCGCTGGCCTACTGGCTGTATCATTCTTCAGTGGTGGCGGTCTCTATGCTATTCCCAAGATGCTGCAGCGCAAGGTGACATTAGTATTAACGCCCGCCGGCATCGAGTTTCATTACATCCAAGGAACCACCTTTGTTCCATGGACCGACGTAGAAAAGATCGGCATTGTTTCTGTATTCTCCAACAAAATGGTTGGGATTCGTCTCAATAGCTATGATCGCTTTCTAAATGAGATGTCGCCACAATTGGCGGAGTTCATAACAAAGCGCTTGCCATATCTGAAATTGATCCTGCGCGCAACGTCATTGCTGGATGTTCCGTTAGTCATTACTCTCTGGTCAAGGCTAGAGGGAATTGACGCCATGGGTTCGCTCAGAAGTTTCGGCAAAGTAGGGAATTTGGCCGAAGCTCTCCTGTGGGCAAGGAAGCATTTTGGCTACGACCTCACCCTCGCCTGGGCGGAGTTGGACAGGCCGGCCAGGAAGTTCGGGGATATGCTCGAAGAGTGCCGCTGCTCATGTGGAGCCACGACAGGATAGGGGCATCAGGAATCGGCTCGGTCGAGGACCCTCGCTGGA
Organism: Acanthopleuribacteraceae bacterium; assembly: GCA_041940685.1. Classification (GTDB taxonomy): domain Bacteria; phylum Acidobacteriota; class Holophagae; order Acanthopleuribacterales; family Acanthopleuribacteraceae; genus JBGTRP01. Next base: position 7,715 of record JBGTRP010000136.1, on the reverse strand, counting down.
ACGCCGGCTACCACCGCACCCGCGGGCACATCGCGGGTGACCACGCTGCCCGCGCCGATCATCGCACCCTCGCCAATGGTGATTCCGCAGAGGATCGTGGCGCCGCTGCCGACCGAGGCGCGCTTTTGGACCAGAGTCGGAATGCAGACCCAATCGGCCTCGGTCTGTTTGCCGCCATCAGGATTGGTGGCGCGGGGAAATTTGTCATTGGTGAAGCAAACGCCGTGACCGATGAACACCTCATCCTCGATCTCGACGCCCTCACAGATAAAGCTATGGGAAGATATTTTGCAGTTACGGCCGATTCGGGCATTTTTTTGGATCTCCACAAAGGTGCCGACCTGCGATCCGTCGCCGATGTGACAGCCATATAGGTTGACGAAATCATAGACCTTCACGTCTTTCCCCAAAATCACATCATCGGCAATGTTCTGGAATCCCATGGCGCCACCTTTCATCCGGACGTCTGAAGCGGTCGGAGCTGAATTGCTAGATATTCGCTCAGGCTCAGCAAGAAACCGCGGTTTGCTTTTCTAAATATACAGGGCGGCCCTTGTCCTTGAGCGATTGATCCGCGGCCTCCAGAATCTGGACCACCTTCAGGCCGGAACCCCCATCGCTGAGCGGACGCTTGCCCGTCTGAATACAGGTAATAAACTCACGGGTAACCAATTTGAGGGCTTCTGTCGAGCTGATTTGCGGCGCTGACATATCGCCGGTCCGGTATTGGATGAGGGTTTTGTATAGACGTTCCTTGGAGTTGATTTCCACACCCTTATCGTATACCTTGATCTTCTCACTGGGTTCCATGTCGTCGTATACAATCATTTTCTTGCTTCCCGCAAGCAGGATCTTGCGGATCTTTACGGGGGAAAGCCAGTTCACGTGGAAATGGGCCATGGTTTTGTCCTCGAAATGAACCGAGACATACGCCATATCTTCATGACCGCTGAAATGGTTGGCGCCCACCGCGGTGACGTAAAGCGGCGCTTTATCGATCAGGTGCTCCATGATGGAGACATCGTGAGGGGCAAGGTCCCAGATGACATTCGTGTCCTGTTGAAAGAGTCCTAAATTGACCCTCACGGAATCGAAATACAGAAATTCACCCAGATCTCCTCGCTTGGTCAATTCTTTCAGTTTGCGCACGGCGCCGGTGTAAATAAAGGTGTGGTCCACCATGAGGATAAGCTCTTTATCCGCGGCCATTTGAACCAAGATTCGGGCATGCTCCACGCTTGTGGTCATGGGCTTTTCGATCAGCACATGCTTGCCCGCGGCAAGCGCCCTCTTGGCCATGGGATAATGGGTGGAAACCGGCGTAGCCAGGGCAATCGCGTTTACCGAATCATCCTCCAGTAGGGAATCAAAGGAGGCCGAGGTAACCGCCGCGGGAAACATTTTGCTGATTTTTTTGAGCCGAATCGGGTCGGCGTCACAGCCAATGACGGTCTCCACCCGATCCATGGCGAGAAAGTTACGAACGAGATTCGGCCCCCAATAACCCAAGCCGACGACTGCTATTTTCATGGGCGCACCTTTTTCCTACGATGGTATCCATCTTGATTTGGTTTTAGAAAAAAAGCAAGCTCAAATGCATGGCAAGAATAGAAAAAAATATGGGTAACCAGATTAGCAATTCCACTATAAAATCCGACCTCTGGTAGCTATAGGTCTTACCCACGCAATGCCCGAACTTAGGAAGCGCCTCTGCCGAACAAAACGGTTGGGATTGTTTTCAAGAATATTTTAAAGTCAAGCCAGATTGACAGGTTTTCGATGTAATAGAGATCGAGAATAATCATATCGTTAAAAGAAACTTCACTCCGTCCGGTGACCTGCCAAAGACCGCTGATCCCCGGGCGCACACTACATCGCTTCTTTTGCCAGGACTTGTAATCCGCGTACTCGTAGCGGAGGCAGGGTCTAGGCCCGATCAAACTCATCTCGCCCTTGAGCACATTGAAGAGTTGAGGCAGTTCGTCCAGGCTGAATTTGCGCAGAAGACGCCCCAGCTTGGTAATGCGTTGATCCCGGGCCAGCTTGTGGCCTGGTTGATCTCCGGATCGAATGAGATCGGCCATCAGTTTTTTATGGGAGCTTTGATTGGCATCGGCGTACATGGATCGAAACTTCAACATTTTAAAGGGCCGGCAGTCTTTGCCAATCGCGTTCGCCAGATAAAATACCGGCCCCTTGGAGGTCAATTTCACGGCCAGAGCGATCAGAATCAACAGGGGAGAGAGCAGCAGGATCAGGAGCGCGGAAACCGTCAGGTCAAAAACCCGTTTGATGAGCAGTTCCAATGAAGAGGCATGCTTTCGCAGCGAAACCGCCTCGATTTCCTCAAATTCTCCAACCGCGATGCGCTTATTCTTGATAATGCGAAAATGAGGCGAGGTCAAGGAGATCGGCAGGTTGGTCGCCTTACAGGCATCCAAAATCTTCATCAGCGCCTCGTATTCGACCGCGTGGATGGTGATATAGATTTCGCGAATGGGATGCTGGTCGATCACCGCCTCGAGTTCCTGGACCGAGCCCAGCACCGGATACCCCATGATACGCGTATGCAGCTTGGCCGGATCATCGTCGAGAAAACCCACGATCTGGAGACCCAGCGATGGATTGCTGCGGACCGATGCGGCGAAGGACTCTCCCGCGGAGCCCGCGCCAATTACAAGGACGGGTTGCGCCAGGGTTCTCATCGGGGCCCATTTCTTCAAAAAAAAGCGCAAGATAAAAACCCGTGAAAGCACCATGAGCCAAAATGTTGCGAAGATAAACAGCAGCGAGTTGCCCCGGCTGTGCTTGATCAGGTCGGTGCGAAGCAAAAACAAGATCAACGCAATCAGCATGAACCCATAGAAAAGGGCCTTGGAAATCCTCGCAATTTGGTCGTATCCGGTCTGGAACACGCGCTGCTTATAAAGATTTTGTTCCCAAAAAATCGGAATGAAAGAAAAGCCCATTAACACAAAAAATAAAAATTGGTCCCAACGGAATGTTATTGAAAAACTCTCAACAACCGATAGTCGATACCTCAAAAAAATCGCAAGGAAAGACGCAATAACAATAGATACTATATCTATCAATAGCAGAATTATCTTAATTTTCGGATAATTCTTCAGAAACATGGTGCCGGCCTTAGGTTCCGATGATATTAAAGCCTATCACTCATATCGCTTCGGATCACTATTTTTTTGTGCGAAAAAAGACCGGATGTGGTCGGCGACATATTGTATTTGAGCTTCTTCCAATTCGGGAAAGATGGGAAGCGACAAAATCTGCCCGGCATACCGCTCGGCGATGGGAAAGGAGCCGGGCCCATGACCCATGAAGGCGTAGGCAGGCTGCAGGTGGAGGGGAATCGGATAATGCATCCCGGTAGCGATACCCCGTTGCTTTAGGTACTCGGCCAACTCATCCCGAAAGGGTACACGAATGACATAGAGATGATAGGCATGGACGACCTCGGCCATTTCAAAGGGAAGGCTGACCTGGGGAATATCGCCGAGCAGGCGGGTATAAGCAGCCGCGTGCATGGCGCGCAAACGGGTCCACTCCTCGATAAACGCGCATTTCACGCCGAGCACGGCGCCCTGAAATCCAGCCATGCGGTAATTGTGCCCAATCATCTCGTGGCGATATTTCTCCGCGCTGCCATGATCACGGATGAGCCGCATGCGGTGATAGAGGTCCTCGTCATTGGTCACTATCGCCCCGGCCTCCCCATAGGCGCCCAGGTTTTTGCCCGGGTAGAAACTGAAGCAGGCCGCGATGCCGAAACCGCCTACCGGTTTGTTCCGGTAACGGGCTAGATGGGCTTGGGCGGCATCTTCCACTACCCATAGGCCCCGCCGCTCCGCGATTTGTAGGATGGGCTCCATATCCGCGGGCTGCCCGTAGAGATGAACGGGGACAATGCCCTTGGTGCGCGGGTTAATCGCCGCCTCAATCGCTTCCGGATCCAGATTGTAGGTATGGGGATGCGGCTCGACGAAACGGGGCGCGGCCCCCGTCATGGAGACGGCCTCGGCCGTGGCGAAAAAAGTATTGACCGGCAGAATCACCTCATCGCCGGGCCCCAGTCCCAGCGCCCACAGGGCGACGTGCAGCGCGGCCGTTCCATTGTTGACCCCCAGGCACCGACGAACGCCATGCATGGAGGCGAACTTCTCTTCGAAGGCGGCGACCTTGGGCCCTAAAATAAAGGCGCTCGTTTCGAGCACTTCTTCCAACTCGGGAAGGATCCGGTTTTTAATGGAGGCGTATTGGGATTTGAGGTCAACGAATGGAATCTGCATCTAGGGGTTTCCTTTCCCACGGGATTGCTGGATCATGGCCTCAATTTCCTCCACGAAGAAATCTGCCAGGCGATTGGGCTTCTGCCGGAAGTCGACAAGCGATTTTTTGACCAGGAGGATTTTTGCGATATCGGCCGCGTCTTCGAGGAAGACCAGCCGTTTGGTTTGTAAGAGATAGCGGTCAACCGCGCCTTTTCGACCTTGGAAAATGGTGAAGGCGGGAACGCCGAGGACCGCGGCCTCCCGGATCATGGTACCACCTCCGCTGATCACCAGATCCGAATGCCAGATTAAATTCAGGCCGTCGACGGCTTTTTCCGGAATGAGGATATCGCGGCCGTGTTGGGCGAAGAAGCGACCCAATTGTTCTTTTTGTTCGGGGAAGCGAGGCAGGAGCACCACCTCAATATTTGGTTCCGAAACGAGACGGTCGAGCAGCGCGTCCATCAGCAATTCGGCCCGTGGGTGATGGTAATGGGCGGTGTCGCTGGGGGGCCGAAAGACCACGATCACGCGGCTGGGATCGAGACCCATTCGCCGGCAAAAATGGGGGTCCGGCTGAAAGTCCCTGATATACAGCTCTTCTTTGAGCCCCTCATAACGATAAAGATTTCCCCGATGAATGCCCGCGTCCCGCAGATCTTCCTCTCCGATCAACGCCGGCACATAGACCCGGGTGGCGAGGCGGTTGGCGAGGCGGGTGTCCACGAACTCGTAGTCGTAGGTGGTCAGCGAAGGGGTTCCGAGCAAAAAGGCGCCGATCAAATGACCGCGAGAGCCATGCCCCGCGGAAACCACGGGCTGGATCGCTCTCCGCTTGAAGTGCCACGCGAGCGCCTTGCCACGCAAAAGGGTGCCCGCTACCTTTTTCAACAATCCCTTACCATAACGGCCCCCGATGGTTGTGTACTCCAATTTTGTCCGGTCCAGCAGTTCCAGGGTCTGCGCGAAATCGCGCGCGGTAATTTCAACCTCATGCCCCTTGGCGCGCAGCCTTTGGATGATCGGCATAAAAAAGAGCACATGTGGCGAATTCTCCAAATCAATCCAAATCTTGCTCATGCAAGACGCTCCACGAGCGTAGCCACGATTCGTCCCGCGGTTGCGCCATCCCATAAAGGGGGAATTTTCCCTCGTTTGCGAGTCCCCGCCAAGATGGGCGCGGCCTTGGCGATCAGCTCATTTTTATCCAAAGCCACCAGTTGGTTGGTGCCCAGGCTGATGGTCACGGGCCGTTCGGTATTGGGCCTGAGCGTCAAGCAGGGAATCCCGAGATAGGTGGTTTCCTCCTGGATGCCGCCCGAATCGGTAATCACCAGACGCGCCTCTTCCATGAGCCGAAGGAACGCCAAATAACCCAGTGGCTCGATCATCTTTAGGTGGGGCAACGACGCGAAGGCTTCGAGCAGCCCGAACTCCTCAAAGCGCTTGCGCGTACGGGGATGTACGGGAAAAAGCAGGCGCACCCCACGATCCAACTCGGAAAAGGCCTCAAGAATGGTCACCAAGCTCTCCCGGCAATCCACATTGCCGGGCCTGTGCAGGGTCACCAGCGAATAATGGCCTGGCCCCACTCCGATGGACTCCAGCTCAATGGTGGTTCGCGCTTTCTCGCGGAACCGAACCAGAGAATCGATCATGACATTGCCCACCAAAAACGTTTTCTCGACGGCGATGCCTTCCCGTTTCAGGTTCTCCATACCCGCTTCTTCCGTTACGAACAGTAGATCGGCCAGAGAATCGGTAACGATTCGATTGATTTCCTCGGGCATGGATCGGTCGAAACTGCGCAGGCCCGCTTCCACGTGGGCGACCCGAATTCCCATCTTACAGGCAACGAGGGTACAAGCCAGGGTGGAATTTACATCGCCCACCACCAGCACAAGGTCCGGTTTCAACTTCTGTAGGGTACTTTCGAAGGCGGTCATAATCGACGCGGTTTGTTGCGCGTGGGAACCGGAGCCAACACCCAGATACACCTCGGGCCGGGGCAGTTCCAGATCCTCAAAAAAAACGCGCGACATCTTTTGGTCGTAATGCTGGCCGGTGTGGACAAGAATCGGTTCCAGCCTTTCGTTCTCGGCCATGGCCCTTTGAATGGGGGCCATTTTGATGAAATTGGGGCGCGCGCCTACCACGTTCACAATTTTGAAGGGTTTCATGCACGGCTCTCCGATAAAGCATGGGCGCTATTCTGCAAGCGCAGTCCGGTAAATTCCTCAAAATCGTGACGCCCGGCCCATGCATAGAGGATCCAGCCAGGATGATAGGAACGGCATTCCCGATTAATTTCGAGGATATTGGGAGGGGCAAGGACCGCTTCCCGTCCGAATCCTTTGCGAAAAATGGCCCCAGCCAAACGCCGCATCCGTTCCGCACCGGCGGCGCGGCGTATCGAACGGTAAATAAAAAAGGGGGTCGTCATCAGCATGGGGCTTTGGAGTTGATTGTCCCCGAAAAGCCAGCGATAGCTCTTGCGAATCGCTTGTTCCGCTCGTGGGTGACCTAGGTCGTGGGCGGGCAGCAAAAAGAGCATGGCCATTGAATCTTGGTGAACGCTGTAGACCTGATACCAATCCATAACCCGGCCGGTTTCCGCGTCTAAAAACCAGGGCCATTCTCCCCCCGGGCCTTGAAGGTCGATTACCCTGGACGTGGCCTTTAGGAAAAGCGACATGCGCGCCTCATCGTTGAAAGTGGAGGCAAAATGATGGAGCGCCATCAGGAAATACACCACGCCGCCAAAAGATACAAATCCGCCGCGAAGGCTTCGATCGTGGCGGGGCAACAACGTGCCGGGCGTCATCAGATCCCGGTCCAGCAAGGAAACCGCGGTTCTGGCGAGTTTCAAGGCTGGCGCTCCGCCCGATCGAGAGGCGAAAGTGGTCAGACCCAGGGAGATCCAGGCTATCTCTTGCAGGGGAAGGGCCCGAACGGTGCGCGGTTGCGCCAGGGAGCCCGCCAGATCGTGAAACGTCTTTTCAGCCGCGACCATGTCACGCGAGGAGAGAAGGTGAAGCAAAAGTCCCCGATTCCCCAAATTGTTGTCGTGGAGGAGATGGTTTCCCAGATAGGTCCTTAGTAAATCCTCGGTATTCCAGGGATGGGGTTGGTTGCCGAGCCGTTCTAGGCCGGCCAACACCGTCAGGGTGTAGCGGTAGCTACCCGCGGGGGAGAAATCGCTGACAAACCGACCATCCTGGATTCTCGTAGAAAAAGAAAACAAGCCCCTATTTTCGCTGAACATGTGGGAAAGTAGGCCGATAGACGCTTCGATCAGCTTGCTCATGGCGACATCCTACCGGGATTCCCCGGGGAATCCAAGCATAAATGGGGCCAGGCCATTTCCGCGGGCAGAACCACAACCATGACGAGTCTGAACCATTGAACAGCGATTGGGGCCAGGCCATT